>WGBJ01000385.1 GCA_015494385.1 Marinosulfonomonas sp. | reverse complement strand
TGTTATCGGTCAGGCAACCAGTAAAAAGCGTCTCTTCCAGCAATTGGGAGAGATCGTTTCTGTAGTGCATGGTGTTGATGCATCCGACGCGGCCAAAGCGTTACAAGATCGCGAAAATCTGGGACCAACCGGGGTCGGGCACGGTGTTGCCCTGCCCCACGCACGCATCGCCGGCTTACAGTCGGTTGTCGGCACGTTCCTGCGTATTGAAAAGCCGTTGAATTTCGACGCGGTGGATCGTCAACCTGTCGATCTGGTTTTCACCTTGTTTGCGCCACTTGATTCCGGCGTCGAGCATCTGAAGGCGCTGGCCCTTGTGTCCCGCACCATGCGTGACAGTGCCATATGTTCCAAACTGCGGGCCAATACAGACCCCGCTACTTTGCATACGCTTTTGACCGATACGCAGGCATCGCAGGCAGCCTAGGCTACTTTAGCGCCTTGTACCCGAACATCATGTAATCCCGTTGGTAGGCATCCCGCGTTGCCGCCTCGATTTCGGCATCGTAAATCTCTTCCAGACGGAAGGGGTGGCTGTCGGGCATATCGGGCAACGGGTGTGGTGCAAGGCCCACCTGTGCGGCCAGTTGTTCCAGCCCCTGCTCCAGTTGGTCTTCGCGCAGAACCATATCGGGCAGGGCAAATTGCCCGAACCCCTGCAATGCCTGCGACTGGCTAGCCCATGAGGGGTCAACCCGCGCACTGGTCTGCATGGTCAGGTTTTTCTTCAAAAACTTAAGGAACACCAGAAACGCCTTGCGGTGCTCCTTGGCGGTATATGTTTCATCTACCCCGTCTTCGGGGATCAACAGATCATAATCGCGCAACAGGGCTGCGCGGATTTCAGGGAAACCTTCGGGGCCGGTTTCAAGGATATGCTCGCAAAAAGCGGCGTGTACCCGCACAACGGGATGGCGGATCACGGTAAAGCTGCGATGCCCGCTGTGTTTGCGTTTCCATTGCCGCAGGGTTTTCTGATTGAACCCGCCCAGCAGATCACCGCCGCCGATCCCTTTCAGCCATTCCCGAACCTGCGCTTCGGGTCCGCCCTTGATCGGCAGATACATCAACGGCGCATTGGCCGCCGCGACATAGCTTGGCACGACAGGGCCACGGCGCGGCTCGAAATTCGGGGTGCGGGTCAGGTCGAACGGATCCATCTTTTGCAGATCCTCGACCATCTGCTCATAGTTCACCACCTTGTCGCGCAAGGTGCCGGGGTTTTGCCGCCGCAGATTGGTCGATAGCGCCTCGATCTGGCTGTCCACACCCAAAAACCGCGCCAACCCGTTCAGCACGTCAACGTCCTGCACATCCTCGTAGGACAGGTAAAACGCCGTCTGGCCGCTGCATTGCAGCTCGTGCAGTATCTTCACCTGAAACGCTTGGTATTCCGCCACATGTTTGCGGAATTCGTCCAGTTTGAATGTCACCTTGGCCGACTTGCGCTTGTCGCCGCGCCCCAGTTTCCACTGGTTGGTGGACCATGCAATCAGCTCGGAAACATAACTTTCCAGCGGATTGCGTGTCAGGATGATTTTACCGCAGCGTTCATCCGGCAGAAAATGCGCCAAGGCCCGCGGGTCATGGGTGGAAAAGAACCGGAACCCAACCAGGTTTTTCGAATCGGCCTTCATCCGCTCCAGCAATTCAACCGGATCCTTTTCCCGCATTTCCAGCGTCATTCCATGCAGCTTTTCACGGTTGGTATCGCCGATGAAATAGGGGTTAAAGGCCTCGCCATGGGCGGTAATGCCTTTGAACTGGTTCAGGTTCGCGCACAGAAAGTTGGAACCTGTCCGCTTTTCCGCAAGCATCACGAAATAATCGAATTTATCAGACATCGGGGATTACTTTCTTACCAGATACGGCTTGCGCTGTTTTGGTGTTTTCTGGGTGCCCAGAACGTCAGTCGGGAAATCCCCCATCAAATACGGGTGCATCCCCTGATTTTTCAGGTTTTGCAAGAATTTCCCGAACCCCGTCAGATCAACCAGCGTCGGGACCTCGGACAAGGCGCGCATGTTTCGCGGCGCGATTGCATCCAGAACGGTTTGCAACACTTCCATGGGGGATTCAACGAACTTGGCCATATTCATAGTTTGCACCCGCGCCTTGACATAGGGCGAACGCAGCACGTTCAACTGGGCGCTTTCGATCCGCTGCAAACGGGCTGCTTCCTTGCGGATTTCACTGAAATTCAGGTTGGAATGGAACAACGGAACAACCCATGCACCTGTGATAATATAAATATGCGCATTCGGGTCCTTGGCCATAAACCAGTTCAAGGCCTGCGTATCGTTCGGGCCATATTGGAAACACTGGTGTTCACCGCGGGCGTTCCAGATCAGGTTTGTCAGAAAGGATTTCGGGTTATAATCCCGCACCATCGCCGAATCCGACACCCCGCCACTATACACCTGCCCCCCATCGGAAAACTCGACCCTTTCGGGGGCGAACAGGTGGCCATGCACCTTGACGCCCGCGTTTTTCTCAAGCCATGGCGCGAAATCCACCAGCAATTCGTCAAACCCCTGCAACACCGAATAACCCGAGGCCGTCAGCCCGTTTTCCCGCCCTTCGACCGGATAGCGGCTTTGCATATATAGCCCCGCCCGACCAAGGGTTCGCCGCTCAACCGCCTTGGCAAACACGCGATCAATCTTGCCGGGGTTTGGCTCGGTATGTTTCAGATCACCGGCATCCGTGTTCAGAAAAGCCTGATACAAACGGTCGGCATGGGGCCATATCTTGCGGGCAACAAAGCAATCCGAGCGGCGCAACAATTGCAGATGATCATTGTAAAAGGTGTGCGGTTTGCCCTGATAATCGAATTTCGCAAGGGTCAGCGAGCGGCTCTCGATATTGGTCGAATACAGGCGCACCAGTGTCTGGTAATAGGATTCATCCGGTATCCAGACCCATTTGAAATAGCTTTCATAGGTATTGCGTTTGGGATCTTCCAGAATAGCCGAGAGCGTTTGGCGTGTCAGACACCACCACTGCGATCCCAGATGCGGCACCAGCCCTTCGGGTATCTTCCGTTTATAGCCAAAGCGGCGCTGCAATCGCACAAACCCATCGAACAGCCGCCGATGGTACTTCCAGGAAAACGGGAACCGCAGGGTAAACCGTTCGGCGTTCAACCCGCCCGTTGTCCAGGGAACATCCTGCGTGGTGGTGGATTCAATGAAATCCGTGCGCGGGCGTTCATCCAGATAGTCCACCAGCTCCTGCACAGGGCGCAGCGGCAGACAAGACCCCGACGCCAGATAGATATGACGCACACCGGGATAGGTTTTAAGCATCATTTCGGCAGCGGTCTGCGAGGCCTGCACCAATGACCATGCGCCCCATTCACATTGATGGCGGCGGGAAAATACCAGATTGGGCAAATCCGAAAGCTCTTTGGCAAAACTTGCAAAATCCTCGTTGCTGACCTGCAAATCCACATGCACCACCACCGGACAACCGCTTGTGGCCCAGTGGCGGGCAACCTGTGCGGCCCTGTCCAGCGCCTCGTGCACCAGCATCACAACACCGACTGTGCCTGTATCGCTCATGCCCAGTTCCCCTTGGACATCAGCCCCAGAATTTCAAGCTGCCGCCAGTTGATGTATTTCTCGCTCCATTTGCACCACAGATCGGGGTTTTCCTTCATCGCATCGTGGTAGGCCTTGTATTCATGGCTGTTGGCGTAATGCTGGCCACGCTCCAGTTCCTCTTTGGCTTTGGCCCCGAATGTGTCCAGAAACTTGGCGTGCAACAGACAACCCGACGCCTTTTCCCCGCCGCCGGCATCATAAACCTTGTTCAGGACACGCGGCAGCAACATATGGGTCGAGCTGACATAGGTGTAATGCCGGTCCCATTTGACCAGCGGTATCTTGTTCATTGCCGGTGCACGTTCGGGGTTCTGGGTAAAGAACGTCCGCGCCCGCGGCCCCCCCTGAATCCAAAGGTTCGCATAGCGGTCATTTTTGGAAATCGTATAGTTCCCGCTATCAAACCACGCAGCAATCTCGAAGGGGTCCTGCCCTTCCTCGTAAGGCACCGCATCAATGCGTCCTTTGGGATACATATCCAGCAACATCGCACTGAATGACGGGATCGAGGACGCATCCAGCCAGTCCGTCAACGCCCGCAGCGGCCTGGTATCACTAAACGGGAACACCAGAAATTCGTCAACATCCACGGTCAGCGTCCAATGGCCATGCCCGTATTTTGACAAAAGCCAGTTCAGCCAATCGGTTCCGAAGCGCGCGGTTTTATAGCTGTGTTCGGTTTTCCAGATCGAAGCATCCGGTTGTTCGGCGATATATTCGCGCGAACCGTCATCGCTGTCGTTGTCGACAAAAACAAAATGGTTCACCCCCATATCGCGGTGGTACTTCAGGAAATACGGCAGGCGTACCAGTTCATTCCGGATGGTGGAAAATACAATAATATCTGAGGGTTGAATCTGCTTCGTCCGGTTGGAAACCTCTGTCAGCTCCCGTCGTTTGCGAAACGCACGGACGCGCAATCTTTGCCGTTCGACCCGTCGCCGATATGAATCAAGTATACTCAACCTGCCAACTATTCCTTACCTTCAGAACGCCCGTTAGGGATAACCCTTGTGATACTCAAGGTTATACCTGCCCATTTTGTGCCTTTTACCATAATTCAGAATAAAGGCATCTTTATAACTATATGTTGAAAAATACCGGACAGCGGCCCCAGCGTAAACAGGGGAAATGCAACAAGCGTTATATCCAGCGCCCTTTTGAAAGCAGCTTTAGTGTTTCGAGCTGTTGCCAGCCTTTGTATTCAACTGAATCCCGACACCACAGATCAGGGCTGTTGCTAAGCCTGTCATAGTAATCGTCATAAAGCCGGCTATTGGCGAAATGTTCCTGCCGTTGCTTTTCCTCGCGGGCTTTTTCGGCCACCACATGCAGGAATTTGCTGTGCAGCAATACCCCGCGCGGCAGATCCGTTCCGGTCAGATCAAAAACGCGGTTCAGGCGGGGCGGCAATATCGAATGGGTGGAACTGTTATAGGCAAAACGCCGGTTCCATTTCACCAGCGGGATTTTGTTCAGGGTCGGGGCGCGGTCCGGCTGATCCGCAAAAAACACCCTTTCCCGAACCCCGCCCTGAACCCATTGGTTTTGCAGGGCGTCCTGCATCTGGAACCGGTAGTTTCCCGCATCAAACCAGCGCAATATTTCAAACGGGTCTGTTCCGGGCTGATAGATTTCCGCATCCAGCGGCCCCTTTGGATACATGTCCAGCATCAGCGCGCCAAAGGCGGCAATGGACTGGCTGTCCAGCCAATCCGTCAGAGCCGATAGCTGGCGGTCATCGCAATAGGGGTAGACCAGTATTTCATCGGCATCGACAGTCAGGCACCAATGACCGTGGCCATACCTGACCTGCAACCACGTCAGCCAATCCACCCCGAAACGGGACAGTTTGTAACTGTGCGTGGTTGACCACAGCGATACATCCGGTTGATCCTGCAAATACTGTGCGGTGCCATCATCGCTGTCGTTGTCCACAAACAGGAAATGTTTTACGCCCAGCTTGCGGTAATGCTCCAGAAAATGCGGCAGGCGGATCAGTTCGTTGCGCACTGTGGAAAACAGCAGAATATCGCCACGCTGTATCTGTGCCGTCCGGTTTACCACACTCACCATCTGGCGGCGTTTGCGCAGGGCGCGATACAGAAAACGGCGCCTTTTTACGCGCATCTTGTAGGCTGTCCACAATTTCCCCATTGGCATCCGGCTTTCGTATTTTCAAACCACCTTAGCGCAGAAACTACTTTTCGTAATGCCCGTTCTGGTGCCAGCGCCACGCATCGCGCACCATCGTTTCCATGTTTGATCGTTGCGGTGTCCAGCCCAGTTCCTGCACCGCCCGCACACTGCCCGAAACCAGCTTGGCGGCATCCCCGGCCCGACGCGGCCCTTCGTTCATCGGCACAGGCCGGTTGGTAACAACCCCGCAGGAATCCACCACCTCGCGCACCGAAAACCCGCTGCCCGTGCCCAGATTGAACACGCGGCTGCCTTTACCCTCAAGCAGCCATTTCAGGCCCAAAACATGCGCATCCACCAGATCGCACACATGGACGTAATCGCGAACACAGGTGCCATCCGGCGTGTCGTAATCCGTGCCGAAAATGGTCAGCGCATCACGTTTGCCGTCAATCGCGTCCAGCACCAGCGGTATCAGGTGGGTTTCGGGGCGGTGAAATTCGCCCACTTCGGCATCCGGGTCGGCACCGGCCACGTTGAAATACCGGAAAATCACATGGTTGATCCCGTCGCTTTCCCCGAAATTCGCCAGAATATCCTCGATCGCCCGTTTCGACGCGCCATAGGAATTGATCGGTTTTTGTACGCAATCCTCGTCCAGCACCACGTTATCCTGATCGCCATAAGTCGCGCAGGTAGACGAGAACACAAAATTCCGGCACCCCGCCGCTGCCGTGGCCTCGATCAGGTTCAGCGAACCCATCACGTTATTGCGCCAGTATTTGCCGGGCAATTCCATGCTTTCGCCCACCAGTGAAAGGGCGGCGAAATGCATCACGGCAACCGGTTGGTATTTCTCGAAAACCTGATCCAGAAAGGCACGGTCCAGCAAATCACCCTGCTCGAACGGGCCGAATTTCACCGCATCGACCCAACCCGTTACCAGACTATCCACCGTGACAGGCACATAACCGGTCGCCTTTAACGCCTTGCAGGCATGCGAGCCGATGTAGCCCGCCCCGCCAGTGACCAATACATGCGTCAAATTACACCGCCCAGTGTCTTATTGCGCCGCTTTTTGCAGCGACATCATTTCTGTCAAATACTGCGAGAATTCATCCCGCAGTTCTTCGCGTGCCAGACCAAAGGCCACCGTGGCCTGCAAAAATCCGGCCTTGGAGCCACAATCAAACCGCTGCCCGCGGAACCTGTAACCGTATACTTTGCGCCCCTGCACAATTTCACGGGCAATGGCGTCGGTCAACTGGACTTCGCCGCCCGCACCCAGCTTGATCTTGTTCAGATTGCGCAGCACATGCGGGGTCAGAATATACCGGCCTATCACCGCCAGATTTGACGGGGCTTCGTCAGCCTTTGGTTTTTCGACCATGCCATTCACCGCAACCATGGCCCCCATATCTTCCTTGATGTCCAGAACCCCGTAGGCCGAGGCCTTTTCCTTGGGCACTTCCATCGCCGCAACCATACAGCCGCCGGTTTCCTCGTAGGCTTCGACCATTTGCTGCAAACAGGGCTTTTCGGCGGCAATAACATCATCCGGCAGAATAACGGCAAAAGGCTCGTTCGAGATCAGGCGGCGGGCACACCACACAGCATGACCCAGCCCCAAGGCCTTGTGCTGGCGGATATAGGCAATCGCGCCGCTTTCCATATTGGTGTTCTTCAATGTTTCAAGCAACTCGGTCTTGCCCGCCTTGCGCAGGCTGGCTTCGAGTGTCGGGGCGATGTCAAAATAATCCTCAAGTGCGCCTTTGCCGCGCGAGGTAACAAAAATGAATTCCTTGATCCCGGCGGCACGCGCTTCGTCAATCGCGTATTGGATCAACGGCCGGTCGACCAGTGTCATGATTTCTTTCGGCACAGATTTAGTGGCTGGCAGAAACCTTGTTCCCAAACCGGCAACGGGGAAAATGGCCTTTGTTACTTTACGCTTCATATATCGCACTCGTTTCTGGTCTCTTGCTTGCAAGAGATAGCATTGTTTCTGATTACGCCCAAAGCGTTAATTTCCCAAGAATAGCAACAAAACAAACTGTTGATCAGGGGAAACCTGCACCACTTGTTGCCAATTCTGCCAATTTTCCCCTTCAGGGTTGCAATGCATCCGACCACCCCACGCTATGCGGGCTTCAGATCAACCCCGGGTGCATAAGCGATAAAGAACGGGTTGGCATAGCCCTCTTTTCCATAAAGCAGCGGGGTATGGTCATCAAAGCGCACCACCTTACCGCCCGCACCGGCCAGAACGGCGTGACCTGCGGCGGTATCCCACTCCATCGTGCGCCCGACACGGGGGTAAAGATCGGCCTCGCCTGTGGCCACAAGGCAGAATTTCAAAGACGATCCGGCGCTTTTGGAATCCGTCACCTTATATTTCCCGATGTAATCATCCGTCGCCTGATCCCTGTGCGATTTCGATGCAACAACCAGCAACGCATCATTGTCCGGTTTCGATACGGAAATGGGTGAAACCGGACCGGAGCTATCCTTGGGAAAATCGCCGGTTTCCTCGACCGATTGGCCGTTGGCATCAGTATAGAACAGCCGCTCGCGGGCCGGTGCGTAAACCACACCCCTGATCGGCGTGCCGTTTTCAACATAGGCAATATTCACAGTAAAATCGCCACGGCGTTTGATGAATTCCTTGGTGCCGTCCAGTGGATCAACAATGATGAATTTATCCGCTTTAGCACTGTGTGAATCCGCCTGCTCCTCGGTCACCAGAACAATGTCGGGAAAAGCCTCTTGCAGTCCTGCCGTAATAATTGCATCGGCGGCTTCGTCGGCAACTGTCACGGGGCTGTCATCGGATTTTGTTTTCACCTGAAAGTCGTCACGTCCGTAAATTTCCATAATCTTGTCTCCGGCCTCGAGTGCCAGTCGACGAAAGACAGTGGCCATCCTGTTAAAATCCAATGTGATCTCCTTGGGTTTGCTAAATTCGGGGTATCATTGTAAATCGCACTTTGGCCTTTTATGTTATCAAGGTAAAGGAACAGCAATAATTCCCTGCAATAATTCACGCAGAGCAACCACAAGCGGATAGATCTCGACCATGTTTCAACAACAAACCAGTAATAACGGTGTCCAGTCAGGCGCCCGGTTGCTGGATATTATCTATCATGCAACGGTGCGCAATGTACGCAAAAGCCACGGGAACGCGATTTTCGCGCTGGTAACCAACATCATGCAAACCGTTATCTTTGTGATGGCATTTTTCGTGATGTTTTCCATTCTGGGCTTGCGGAGCCTGGCGGTGCGCGGCGATTTCATGCTGTATATCATGTCCGGCATTTTCCTGTTCATGACCCATACCAAGGCCCTTGGCGCTGTAGCCAATTCAGAGGGGCCGACTTCGGCAATGATGAAACACGCGCCGATGAACACCCTGGTTGCGATTTCGGCGGCAGCACTTGGATCCCTGTATATCCAGTTGCTGTCACTGGCGGTTATTCTGTTTGTCTACCATGTCGCCTTTACCCCTGTTGTTGTGTACCAGCCCATTCCGGCGCTGGGCATGTTGCTGGTCGCATGGTTTTCGGGGGTTGCAATCGGCATGGTGTTTCTGGCGGCCAAACCCTGGGCGCCTGCCTTTATCGGTATTTTCACTACGGTTTATGCCCGGGCCAATATGATTGCATCAGGCAAAATGTTTGTTGCCAATTCATTGCCGGCAGACCGTCGGCACATGTTTGACTGGAATCCACTGTTTCACGCGATTGACCAGGCGCGCGGATATACGTTTCTGAACTACAATCCGCACTACACCTCTTATACCTATCCGTTGATTTTATCGGTTGTTTTGTTAATGGTCGGTTTGATGGGTGAATTCTACACCCGCAAACATGCTTCAATCAGTTGGACCGCAGGAAAATAACCGCCATGCTTAAATACCTTTTCATTCTCGCAATTTCATTGCTAGGCGCCAATACCGCATCTGCCGGATGGACAGATTATCCCGGCCTTTATGATGTGGTCGATGTGGCCGCCGATGACGTGCTGAATGTCCGCGAAGGCCCCTCGGCCTCGACCCCGATTGTAAACACTCTGGCCCCGAACCAGCGCGATGTTGAAGTCGTCGATGTCAGCCCGGACGAACGCTGGGGTCTGGTCAGCTTTCCCGAGGGGAGCGGCTGGGTTTCCATGCGCTATCTGGCGCGTCAGCCGGGGCAAAACCCGCGCTATCTGCCCAAACCCCTTGGATGCGGCGGAACCGAGCCTTTCTGGAGTCTGGACATCAACAACCAGACAGCCCAGTTCGACATCATGGGCGGGGAACCCCGCACGTTCACACCTGTCTGGGAAAGCAAGCCCGAAGGTATGCAGGCCATTTCCTATGCTGTCAAAATGCAGGGCAGAGGCGAGGAGATTACCGCCGTAGTCACCCGCAAACAGTGCAGCGACGGGATGAGCGAGGCGGTTTACGGCTTTAGTATCGATTTGATCATGTCCGGTGACTATGGCAATTATTATTACAGCGGCTGCTGTTCGCTTTACTAAAGGCGCGTTGTCAGAAGGACCAGATAACCGGCCCCGATCGCCAGGATCAGCGGTGAATAATACAGATGGTTCAGCCGGTAAAACGGCTGAACCGCAGGCATGGGCACCGGCAGATATGTAACCACCCCTCGCAACAGGAAAATTACGGCCAGCACAGCCAGACCAGTGGTGCAGATCCAGTCCGGTAACGGCAGCGAAACGACACCCGCGCCCCAAAGTGCAATAACGCCCGCCGCAATCATCCCGCCAGCCACCGCCAACGTCAGTCCAGGCGAGGGGATTTTGCTGGCCCCTTCCACCCCCAGAACCGCGTTGACCAGTGCCTGTTCATCCTTTGCAGGCCAAGTCGCCCCGAACGCCCACGCGACATGCAACAGCGCCGTCGCCGCCAAAACCACAAAAATCAATCCTGCCACCAGTGCCATATCGCAGTCCTTCCGATTCCATACGCTACCGTATGTTACCCATCCCCTTGCCCAAGTCAATACGCCTGCGTATGGTGCAGTTATGAAACAAAGCCTTTCCCCCACCGACTGGATCCAGGCGGCCTTTCGCGCGCTGACAACCGGTGGCCCGCAAGCCATCCGCGCCGAGGCAATCGCGCGGGCGCTGAAGGTCAGCAAAGGGTCGTTCTATTGGCATTTCAAAGATGTGCCTGCGCTGAAACAGGCGATGCTGGACCACTGGCAACAGGTTGCCACACAGGATGTGATTGATCTGGTCGAATCCGGTGCGGATAGTGCCAAGGCCCGCCTGCACCTGCTGGTGCGCGTTTCCACCGCCCTGCCGGATGATGCCTATGGCGGCGATCTGGCCGAAGCCGCCATCCGTGACTGGGCACGCTACGATCCCGCCGCCGCCAAGGCCGTCAAGGCCATTGATGGCCAACGATTGAAATTCGTTGAAGCCCAGTTCCGTGCCCTCGAATTTGACCCACAGCAAAGCAGGCAACGCGCCACCATCCTGTATGCGGCCCTGATTGGCTTGCATCAACTGGCCCACCACGGTTTGTCGGAACCGACCAGTGACCTGCCCGCCCTGCTGGATCATCTGCTAAAGCCCTAGGTCACCACCCGCAGCGTCACATTCACCCGCCCGCCGCGCGGCAACAATCCGCATGAACCAAAACGTATCCGGTCCACTCCGTGATAGGCCGCACGCGCCGCGCCGCCGATCACCACCACATCACCCGAATTCAGCCAGACAGTATCACTCGCCCCCTTGCGCTGTTCCCCGCCCATTCGGAACAACCCGTCATCGCCCAGCGAAATCGACACCACCGGCCAACGCATGTCGGCCTCGTCCGTATCGCGATGCATCCCCATCTTTGCCCCTTCACCGTAGTAATTGATCAAACAGCTTTCCGGCGTCCGCGCCACGCCGGCCACCTGCCGCCAAACCTTCAAGGCACTTTCAGGGATCGGCGGCCACTCCACCCCCGAAGGATGCCGCCGTTCATACCGGTACCCTGCGGCATCCGAACACCAGCCGAATTTCCCCGCCGAGGTCATCCGCACCGACATCGGCTTGCCATAAGGTGTGTCAGGCGAAAACGGCGGGGCAAGGCGCATCACCTCGAGCAAATCCTCAAGCATTGCCGCCTGCGCGGTGGCATCCAGCAACCCCTTGTAAATCTGAAACCCGCGCACCCGCAGAGTCGGTTCCGGCATGGCGCCCCCTTTTACAGTCGGTTTGAAACCTCGATCAGATTGCCATCTGGATCACGCAGATAGATCGACATTATCGGCCCCTGTGCACCGGTCCGTTTCACCGGCCCCTCGACCACCTCCACCCCGAGGTCGTCCAGATGGGCCTGCCAATCGACCAGCGACTCGTCACTCAGAAAGCACAAGTCCGCCGATCCGGCCGTGGCACGTTTCGCCTTGGGTTCAAACGCCTGCCCGACCCGATGCAGATTGATCTTCTGCGCCCCGAATTTCAGCGCCCAGCGCGCCGATCCATCAGCCGGCATAAACCGTTCGGCCTGCATCCCCAGCACATCGCAATAGAACCGCACAGTTGCGTCAATATCCGTCACCGTCAGAACCAGATGATCCAGTGCGCTCAACTTCATCTTTCCATCTCCGACCCGCATCATTACCCTGACACCATGCAACAGTTTATCGGCAAATCGCAAACCACATCCTGCGCAATGGATCCCGCCCGTGCCACAGCACTACACGCCACCCTTGCCCTGCCCGATCCCGCACCGCAACCGGGTGATGCCTTGCCGCCGTTCTGGCACCAGATCTATTTCTGGGACGCCCAGCCGCCCGAAAACCTTGGGCGCGATGGCCATCCGAAAACCGGCGGTTTCATCCCCGACCTTGGCCTGCCGCGCCGCATGTGGGCCGGTGGCCGGTTGCAATTCCATGCCCCTTTGCACAGCGGCACCCCTGCCAGAAAAGTCACCACGATCGAGGCGATCACCAAAAAACAAGGCCGCACCGGCCCGCTTGCCTTTGTCACCCTGCGCCACGAGATCACCCAATGCAGCACCCTGTGTGTGACCGAACACCAAGACCTTGTTTACCGCGACGACCCTGACCCGAACGCCGCCAAACCCGTCGCCCCGACCGCCCGCACGGATGAAACCACCTGCGAGCGCCACAGCTTTTCCACCACCCTGCTGTTTCGCTACTCCGCGTTAACCATGAACGGCCACCGCATCCATTATGACGAACCTTATGCGCGTAATATCGAGGGCTATGCGGGCCTTGTCACCCACGGCCCGCTGCTGGCGCAATTGCTGATGCTGATGGCCGAACGCCACCTTGGGCCGCTGAAAACCTTCACCTTCCGCGCCACCGCCCCGCTGATCCAGCATGAAACAGCAGACCTGTGCCTGAACCGCCAATCCCTGTGGGTGCGCGGGCCGGACGGGCGGCTGTGTATGGAGGCTACGGCAGGTTAGCCTCAACCATAAACCCCTCGGGTATCCCGCCCACATCGCCATCCAGCACCAGATCGGCCATCACCTCGCCCACCTTCGGGGCCATGCCAAATCCGATCTTGAAGCCGCCATTGGCGATGAAATGCCCGTCCCGCCCGGGGTAAGCCCCCAATATCGGTGCCAACTTGCGCCCGCGCGGCCGCACACCGGCCCAACGCTCCAGCACCTCGGCCCCTTGCAGCACCGGAAAAGCATCAAATACCCGCTTCAGCACATCGTCCAGCAACCCGTCCACCGCTTGCGGGTCGTCAAAATACCGCTCGCTGGTGGATCCGACAGCCACCGTTCCGTCCTGATGCGGCACTACATAAATCCCGTCATTGAACAGTTGCGGTACGTCCCCTGCATCATAGCGCAACAAGGCCGATTGCCCCTTTACCCCGTTGC
>WGBJ01000384.1 GCA_015494385.1 Marinosulfonomonas sp. | reverse complement strand
TTTGAAATTGGCCTGCTGGCCTGCAATGACGCGCGGATTGCCGATTTGAACGCCGAGTTTCGCGGCAAAGCGGTGCCAACCAATGTGCTGTCGTGGCCAAGCGAGGAGCGGGCGCGGCCGGGGGAACATCCTTTGCCGCCCGAGCCAGACCAAAGCGGGATGCCCGTGGAACTGGGCGATATTGCGATTTCCTATGAGACTTGCGTGCGCGAGGCGGCCGAGGGCGGCAAGGAAATACCCGACCATGTGACGCATTTGCTGGTGCACGGGGTGCTGCATCTGTTGGGTTATGATCACATATCCGATCAGGATGCCGCGATAATGGAAGGATTAGAGGGCGAAGTGCTTGGCAAACTGGGCATTTCCGACCCATATAGAGTGCAGGACACATGATGTCCGCTGAACTGGAAAGGAAAAATGGGCGACACCACTGACGGCTCCTCTAACGCGGCGCAAAGCGCGCGGGACGGACAAAACAAAGGGCAACGCGGCTTTTTCGGCCGCCTGATGGCTGCTCTCGGCTCTACCAAAACAACTGATAAAAACCGTGAGGCGCAGACCGGTCTGGCCGCGCCCGCCACAGATGTGCGCGGCATGCTGAACCTGCGGCGCATGTCGCTTGAGGATGTGGCGGTGCCCAAGGCCGAGATTGTGGCGGTGCCCGAGGACATCAAAAAGGATGATCTGGTGCAGCTGTTTCGCAAAACCGGCCTGACGCGGATACCGGTTTACAAGGAAACGCTGGATACGCCTGTGGGGCTGGTGCACCTGAAGGATTTCGCGCTGAAACACGGGTTCAACGGCTCTGGCGGACGGTTCAGCCTGAAGAAACTGTTGCGCCCGCTGCTGTTTGCGCCGCCTTCGATGCCAATCGGGGTGTTGCTGCAAAAGATGCAGGCGGACCGGATTCACATGGCGCTGGTGATTGACGAATATGGCGGGGTGGACGGTCTGGTGACGCTCGAGGATCTGGTGGAACAGGTGATCGGCGAGATCGAGGACGAACACGATCTGGAAGAGGACCAGTTCTGGATCAAGGAAGGACCGGGGTGCTATCTGGCGCAGGCGCGAACCCCGCTGGAGGAATTCGAGGCCGAGATCGGGCGCCGTCTGGTGGACGAGGACGAGGAAGAGGAGATCGACACATTGGGCGGTCTGGTGTTCCTTTTGTCCGGTCATGTGCCCGCACGGGGCGAAGTTGTGGTGCATCCGGACGGGCCGGAATTCGAAGTGGTCGATGCGGACCCGCGCCGGATCAAACGGTTACGGGTGCGATTGCCCGAGGATAACAAAGGGGCCTGACGGGCGGGGCGAAATCTTTGCAAGATTTCGTCTGTTTTCTTTGAAAGAAAACAGGGTATCGCGTGGCGGGGCCGGAATGCGGGGTGGACGGGTTTGCAACAGATCAGGACGTGGCAACGGATGGCTCTTGCCCTGCTGGGCGGCGCGCTGACGGGGCTGGGGCAGGCGCCTTTCGGGCTGGTCTGGCTGGCGCTGATGGGGTTGGCCGGCGGGTTCTGGCTGTTTCAGAACACGGTGACAACTCGGCAGGCAGGCTGGATTGGCTGGGCCTTTGGTGTTGGCTATTTCGCGCTGGTGCTGAACTGGATTGTCGAGCCGTTTCTGGTTGATATCGCCACCTATGGCTGGATGGCCCCCTTTGCCCTGATCGGCATGGCCGCCGGAATGGCGCTGTTCTGGGCATTGGCGTTCTGGCTGGCGCGTTGGCAGGGCGGCAGTATCGCCTTGGTGGTGTTCTGGGCCGGTGCCGAGGTTTTACGCAGTGTGATCCTGACGGGGTTTCCGTGGGGATTGCTGGGATATATCTGGCTGGATACCGGCATAGCGCAGTTTGCCAGCCTGATTGGCCCGCATGGATTAACCGTGCTGACACTGGCGGGGGTATGGGCGCTGGTCACCGCGTTGTGGCACGGCAGACGAATGATCTTGGTGCCGGTTGTGGTGATTGTGGGCGCAGGGCTGCTGTATCTGGGCAATGGACTGGCGGCGTCCAAATTGCTGTATCTGGCCAAGAACAACGGCAATTACGAACCAAAATTTGTCCGTCTCATCCAGACCAACGCACCACAGCACGAAAAATGGAACCGCGAGATGATACCGGTTTTCTTTGATCGCAATTTGCAGTTCACGGCGGCAGTTACCGAGCAAAAACCCGATCTGATTATCTGGCCCGAGACCTCGGTCCCTTATCTGCTGAACAGTGCCGAAGGGGCATTGGAGGTGATTGCCGATGCGGCAGACGGTGTGCCAGCGGTGCTGGGGATGCAGCGGCGCGGCGCGGCGGGGCAGTATTACAATTCGCTGGTGGTGCTGGGGGCGGATGGCGTGGTGGCGGATGTTTATGACAAAAGCCATCTGGTGCCCTTTGGCGAATATATGCCCGGTGGCTGGTTGGCTGCGAAACTGGGCCTGACGGGGCTGGCCGCACAGGGCGGGTTCGGGTTTGGTTCCGGCGACGGGTTGCGTCTGGTGGATATTCCGGGGCTGGGGCGTGCCTTGCCACTGATTTGCTACGAGGCGATTTTCCCCGAGGAAGTGGGGGGAGTCACACCCCGCCCTGACTGGTTGTTGCAGATCACCAATGATGCGTGGTTTGGTAATCTGACCGGCCCGCAACAGCATCTGGCACAGGCGCGGTTTCGGGCGATCGAACAGGGCCTGCCGATGGTGCGCGCCGCTAATACCGGCATTTCGGCCGTGATTGATGCGCGCGGGCAGATTACTGCGATGCTGGGGCTTGGGGTTGCCGGATATCTGGATGTTCAACTGCCACACGGTTTGCCCCCGACGTTATATTCCCGCACGGGGGATTTGCCGGTTAACCTGTTGCTGATTGTCGCCGCCGCCGCGTTATTGCTAAAAAGACGCAGGTTTATTGGTTGACCGCATTGTGCCAGCCCCTTATCGGGTATGGATCAAACCGTCACAACGGCTTCCTGACGTGGCGGTATAACTTATCACTGGAGCACTATTCATGTCCCGTCAGAACTATACCTTTACCTCGGAATCCGTTTCCGAAGGTCACCCCGACAAGCTGTGCGACCGCATTTCAGACGCTGTTCTGGATGCTTTTCTGGCAGAAGAGCCCGAAGCCCGCGTTGCCTGCGAAACATTTGCGACCACAAACCGTGTGGTCATCGGCGGCGAGGTTGGCCTGTCGGACAAATCCAAGCTGAACGAATATCTGGGCCGGATCGACCAGATCGCCCGCGATTGCATCAAGGATATCGGTTACGAGCAAGAGCATTTCCACTGGAACACTGTCGAGGTGACAAACCTGCTGCACGGCCAGTCCGCACATATTGCCCAAGGGGTAGATGCCGCTGAAGGCAAGGACGAAGGTGCTGGTGATCAGGGCATCATGTTCGGCTATGCGGTGGATGAAACACCGGAATTGATGCCGGCCCCGATCCAGTATTCCCACGCCATCCTGCGGCGTCTGGCCGAGGTGCGCAAAGACGGCACCGAGCCGACATTGCGTCCGGATGCGAAATCGCAGATTTCGTTGCGTTACGAGGACGGCAAGCCGGTCGAGGTGACTTCGATCGTGCTGTCAACGCAGCATTCCGAGGAATGCCAGACGTCGGACGACATCCGCGCGATTGTCGAGCCTTACATCCGCGAGGTTCTGCCAGCGGACTGGATCACCGAGGCCACAAAATGGTGGGTCAACCCGACCGGCACCTTTGTGATTGGCGGCCCGGACGGGGACGCGGGCCTGACCGGCCGCAAGATCATCGTCGACACCTATGGCGGTGCCGCACCGCATGGGGGCGGGGCGTTCTCGGGTAAAGACCCGACCAAGGTTGACCGCTCGGCCGCCTATGTTGCCCGTTATCTGGCGAAAAACGTGGTGGCCTCGGGCATGGCGAAGCGCTGTTCGATCCAGCTGTCCTATGCGATCGGTATTGCACGGCCCCTGTCGATTTACTGCGATACATTCGGCACCGGCGAAGTGCATGATTCCGTGATCGAAAAAGCGATTGATCAGGTGATGGACCTGACACCGCAGGGCATTCGCACCAAATTGCAGATGAACCGCCCGATCTATGCCCGCACGGCTGCCTATGGCCACTTTGGCCGCACGCCCGAAGCGGATGGCGGTTTCTCGTGGGAAAAAACCGATCTGGTCGAGGCACTGAAAAAAGCTGTGTAAGCGCTTGGCGAGGGATATCTCTGACTTGCGAAAAACTAAAAAAGGGTGGGCCCTGTGCCTGCCCTTTTTTGTTGTTAAATCGTTTAGAAAGGGCGGTTTAAACTTGAGTTTATAGTTATGTTTATGGTTGATCGATTAAAGGTGGCGATCAACCTTGTTTGGAATGCAGATGAAGACGGAAGAAAACAATCAACAGACGATAACAGTATGGGACCGGTTCGTCCGGGTGTTCCACTGGGCCCTTGTCGCCACCATTGCCACAGCAGCAGTGACCGGCTTTCTGCTGGATGCAAGCTGGATCAAGGTGCATGTCTGGGCGGCGGTTGGTGCGCTGGGGCTGGTCGTGGTGCGGATCATATGGGGGTTCTGGGGCGGTACCTATGCGCGGTTTTCCAGCTTTGTGATGGGGCCAAAACGGGTGTGGCAGTATTTTCAGGCGCTGCGGCAGGGTAAGGAAAAACGCTATATCGGTCATAACCCTTTGGGCGGCGCAATGGTGCTGGCACTGTTCGGCGTTGTTCTGGGCATCGTTGCCAGCGGTGTTGTTCTGCTGGGGGGCGTGTTGAAAACCGGCCCGCTGGCCTTTGCTGTTCCATATCGTCTGGGTGAATCTATGCAGGAGGTTCACGAACTGTTGGCCATTGTCCTGCTGGGGATGATTGCGGCCCATATTGCAGGTGTGGTTTTCGAAAGCCGGCGCCACAAGGAAAATCTGGCGCGGGCAATGGTGAGCGGCAAAAAGAATATGTCAGAAGGAGACGTGACCATGCCTGTGCGCAAAGCATCTGTCGGTGTGGCGGTTCTGGTCTCGGTGGTGGTGCTGGGCGGGGGCGGCTGGCTGGCCCTGACAATGGCCGCGCGGTCACCGGCAAATATGCCCGTGGCGGAAATTCATCCCTTGGTGGCGGACGAATGTTCAGCCTGTCATATGGTGTATCATCCCAGCCTGCTGCCCGCGAAAAACTGGGACAGGATCGTTTCAACGCTCGAGGAGCATTACGGCGAGGATGCGTCGCTTGACGAGGATTCCACATCGGAAATCCGCGAATGGATGATGGCCCATGCGGCCGAAACCGCCGATACCCGGGCGTCCTATGCCTTTGCGGCGGCGCAGGGGGACGGGGGTGATCCCCTGTCGATTACGCAAACAGAATTCTGGAAGGCCCGACATGCCAAATTCGGCGATGCGGTCTTTTCCCGAAAAGGCATCTATAGCCGCGCGAATTGCGTGGCATGTCACAAGGATGCCGAAACCGGGCTGTTCAGCCCGTTCAATATTTACATACCTCAGGAGTAACATATGAAACGCGTGTATCTGGTTGTTTTACCCATTCTTCTTGCGTCAGCGGCCATGGCCGGCGACACAACCCCGCAAAAACTGCTGCGGGGTTTCGAGGCAGAAGCGGGGGCATCTGGCTCGGCGGCGCGGGGCAAGACCCTGTTCACGTCCAAACACAGTGGCGGCAAGCCGGAAACACCCAGCTGCATCACCTGCCACACCAGCAATTTGCGCGGCATGGGGCAAACCCGTGTTGGCAAACCGATCGAACCGATGGCCCTGTCGGTCAACCCTGCACGTCTGACCGAGCAGGCAAAAGTGGCGAAATGGTTTCGCCGGAATTGCAAATCTGTGTTGGGACGCGAGTGCAGCGCACAGGAAAAGGCCGATGTCGTGGCCTATTTAATGAGTCTTTGAGGAGAGGATGAATACAATGAAGTTTAAATCATATCTTGTGGCGGCGATTGCCGGAATCGGGTTTGCGGGCGCGGCGTCCGGCGTGTTGGCCGATAGCGACGAATATTTCCCGCCGGTAAATCATGCCCTGACCAAAGAGGAATGCTCGGCCTGTCATATGGCCTTTTCGGCGGCATTTTTGCCGGCACGGTCATGGACCAAAATCATGACGACACTGGACAACCACTTTGGCGAGGATGCCTCGCTCGAACCAGCGGCGCAGAATGAAATTCAGGCCTGGCTTGAAGCGAATGCAGCCGACACTGGCGGCAACCGTCGTGGCGTGATGCGCAATGTTGCGGGTAATGAAACACCGATGCGGATCACCGAAATGCCGTGGTGGAAACGCCAGCACCGCCCCGGTGAAGTGAACCCCGCGGCCTTTAGCCGGCCCAATGTTGGCTCGAAAGCCAACTGCACCGCCTGCCACCGTGGAGCCGAGCGCGGGTATTTCGAGGACGACTAGCTCCGGAAAAGCGACTTGACCCCGGGCCGGGTGTTGGCGACAAGCTCGGCCCATGACAAAGAAAAAAATGAACCCCGACCGCCCGCACCGGAATTTCTATGGCCGCTTGAAGGGCAAGGCCCTGCGCGACAGCCAGAAGGTATATCTGGACGAGGATCTGGCCAAGCTGTCGCCCGGCGCTGTGGGTTGGGATGAAAACCCCGATCGTCTACCGCTGGATTTGAAAGCGTTGTTTGGCGGGCGTCCGGTGTGGCTTGAGGTCGGGTTTGGCGGCGGCGAGCATATGGTGCATCAGGCTGCGCAAAATCCCGATGTCGGGATCATTGGTTGCGAGCCGTATATCAACGGTGTGGCGATGTTGCTTGGCAAAATCCGCGAGGCCGGCGTGGATAACGTGGCCGTGCATCCCGGAGATGTGCGCGACATGTTCGATGTGTTGCCGGATGGATCCATAGATCGGGCGTTTTTGCTGTATCCCGATCCGTGGCCAAAGGCGCGTCACCACCGCCGCCGGTTTGTCACACCCGAACATCTGGACCCATTGGCGCGGGTGTTGAAGAAGGGTGCGATATTCCGCGTGGCGACCGATATTCCGGATTATGTGCGCCAGACGATGGAACAGATGATGGCGCGGGATGATTTTGAATGGTTGGCCGAAGGGCCGGACGATTGGCGCAAGCCCTGGGGCGACTGGATTTCCACCCGTTATGAAAAGAAGGCGCTGCGTGAAGGGCGGGTGCCCCATTATATGACATTCCGGCGGGTTTAGAGGGCGGTCCAAAGAGATTCCATGCCTCCGGCGGGGATATTTCGGGAACAAAGATGGATGGGCATGGCGCAGGGATTTGGCTTGGGCTATGCAGGGCGTAACGCAGTTTGACGAGGAATATGCGATGTCAGGTCATGGTGAAGCAATCCCGATGAAATCACGCCGCGGCGGTGCACTAACGGGTGTGGCCGAGGTGCCGGGGGACAAGTCGATCTCGCACCGGTCGCTGATACTGGGCGCGCTGGCGGTGGGCGAGACAAAGATCACCGGATTGCTGGAAGGCGACGATGTGCTGGACACGGCGCGGGCGATGCGCGCCTTTGGGGCGGATGTGATCGAACATGGCGGCGGTGAATGGTCGGTGTTCGGGGTCGGGGTTGGCGGATTTGCCGAGCCTGACAATGTGATTGATTGTGGCAATTCGGGAACCGGCGTGCGCCTGATCATGGGGGCGATGGCGACCTGTCCGATCACCGCGACATTCACGGGGGATGCGAGTTTGCGCAGCCGTCCGATGGGGCGGATCACGGGGCCGGTCGGGTTGTTCGGGGCACAGGCCTATGGCCGTGTTGGCGGGCGGTTGCCGATGACGATTGTCGGTGCGGCCGATCCGGTGCCGGTGCGTTACGAGATGGAAGTGCCATCCGCGCAGGTAAAATCGGCGGTGTTGCTGGCGGGGCTGAATGTGCCGGGGCAAACAGTGGTGATCGAGAAAGAGGCCACAAGGGACCATACCGAACGGATGCTGGCGGGGTTTGGCGCGGATATTTCCGTTGAGGAAACCGAAGAGGGCCGCGTGATTACCCTGACGGGTCAGCCGGAATTGCAGGCGCAGGATATTGTGGTTCCGCGTGATCCAAGCTCGGCGGCCTTTCCGGTCTGTGCGGCGTTGATTGTCGAGGGCTCGGACGTCTTGGTGCCCGGCATCGGCTTGAACCCGACGCGGAATGGATTGTTCACCACATTGCGGGAAATGGGTGCCGATCTGACCTATGAGAATGAACGTGTCGAGGGCGGCGAGCCGGTGGCCGATCTGCGGGCGCGTTATTCGCCCGATATGGTGGGGATCGAGGTGCCGCCGGAGCGCGCGGCCAGCATGATTGACGAATATCCGATCCTGTCGGTCGTCGCGGCCAATGCAACAGGCGCGACCGTGATGCGCGGCGTCAAGGAGCTGCGGGTCAAGGAATGTGACCGGATCGACGCGATGGCGCGGGGGCTTGAGGCCAATGGCGTTACGGTTGAGGAAGCCGAGGATATGCTGACGGTGACGGGGCAGGGTGCTGGCTCGGTTACGGGGGGCGGCATGTGCAAGACCCATCTGGACCACCGGATCGCGATGAGTTTCATGGTGTTGGGCATGGCCAGCCAGCAGCCGGTTTCGATAGATGATGGCGCGCCGATCACCACCAGTTTTCCGATCTTCGAGCCATTGATGGCGGAACTGGGCGCACGGCTGGAGCGCAGCAACTAGGAGACGACCAATGCGCCTGATATTCTGGATGATGTTCGCGGTGATGCTGGGCGTTTATCTGGTGATGGTGCTGTGGTCTTTGCCGTTGCTTATGGCGGA
>WGBJ01000383.1 GCA_015494385.1 Marinosulfonomonas sp. | reverse complement strand
TGGCCTTTGCCGAGCAGGTGATGGAGAAGGTCGCCTTGCGGGCGCAAAACGCACCGCGTCTGGGGGCCTTTACGGGGGCGTCTTACAAGGTTGAAGCGGATGATCTGACCATCGCCGGTTTCACACCGGCGCGGGCGGCCAAGGGCAGCAAGCTGACCATGACGTTCAAAAAGCCGAACGAGGTGGTGGGCAACCATATTGCCAAATATCAGGCAATGAAGCTGGCCAAAATGTTGATGGCCTATGATTTTGAACGCAAGCTCAACCCGTTTGCCGAACTGGGCGGGTTTATCTTTACCTTCATGGGCGATGGCGCGCCGGGCACGGGGAAAACCACGCTGATCCAGATGATGGCGGGGCTGATTTCCGGCTATTGCGAGGTGGCGGGCTATCCGTTCCGGTTCCAGAACCTGTCGACCGACAGTATCGACAGCTATCAGGGGAAATCGGGGCAGAACGCCAAGGCATTTATCAACAATGTGGTGGACCCCAATGTGATCGGCTTTGGCACGATTGATGATATTGACCAGTTGGCGGGCAAGCGCGGGGACAGGCAGTCCAGCGCGGGGCAGTTGGAGATCACAGCGGTTTTGATGGAGAGTTTCGCGGGGGCCAACACGGTGGTGCGCGGGAACTGCACCTTTGGCATGTTTTCCAATTACCCCGAAAACGTGGACGACGCCCTGCGCCAACGGGCCGGTGCGCGGTTTCTGGTGGACGGGCCGCAGACCCGCGAGGATTACATCGACATCCTGCATTTGCTGATGGGCAAGAACCATTCGATCCCAGTGGGCGATCATGAATTGTTTGCAGCGCAGGAAATCAAGAAGGCCGTCGCGGCGAGTTTCGAGGGGCATTCCAGGCCGCATGAAGAAGGCCTGCTGAAGGTATTTGAACGGGTGCATAGCGAGGTTGGCGATCTGGATACGATTGCCAAACTGGGCACTTACCTGAAGGGGATTCAAGAGGCCGATCCGCGCTTCACAGGCCGCGCGATCAAGAACATCACCGATGCGGTCAAGGTGCGGGCGATGGATTTCGAATTGCCGGACGAATGGATGGAGGAACCCGATCTGTTCCTGTTCAAACCCTATGACGAAAAGCTGGGGATGATCCGCGAGATGACCCAGCCGATTACCGTGGAAATGGTGATACAGGAAATCAACCGCTATGCGGACAGCGAATTCCGCTATGCCGACAAATCCGACGAAATCGCAATTGAAAACGCGGTGCGGGATATGCGGCGGATGGAGGAAGCCAAGCGGCGGTATCTGGAGGGGAAGGGATAGTGACCCCGATTAACGTCCTTTCCCACTGGTCCTCGATGATCCTGCCAGCGGTTTTCATCGCCGCGCTGGCGGTTTTTCTACCGCTGTGGCTGGCGAAAAAACTGTCCGAGAATATGGCGGGGCTGGGGGCGAACATGTTAGCCTCGGCCGGGGTGTTGCTGTTTGTCTCTGTGCTGTATTTCACATGGTTCTATCTGGATCAGGACGTGCGCATGATGGGGATGATGTTTGAACATTTTGGCGAAATGCTGCGGCATCTGACGCGGTTGGGGATGTTGTCGGCTATCCTGTGGGGGCCGATATTGCTGGCCGTTCTGGCGATGCAGTCGAGAAAATGGAGGCTGGACGTATGAGTGCAAATGAACCTACTGAACAACGGTTTTGGCGGATAGGGAATCCCGTTCTTTGGGGCATCGGATTTTCAAGTGTTCTGGTTGGAGCATTTGCTTGGATGTTTTCACTTGAGGATTGTGGGCTAACCAGCTGTGAAACGAAGTGGCATAAGTTTATCGCATCCAGTCCGAACGAGATGGGGGACGCTCTTGCGGGACTTGCTGGGGCATTGGCGTTTCTCTGGATTATTGTCACGGTGATGTTGCAAAGTCAGGAGCTACGGGAACAAAGGAAAGAGATGCGCCTTCAACGAGACGAGTTTGAGAAGATGGGGAAAGCACAGAAGTTACAGGCTAAGATACTCAAGAGGCAAGCTGATATTTTTCGTGACGAGCAGAGGCAAAGGACTGAAGAAAGAAAAGATAGCGAGTGTGATGCGCTGCTTGATGAATTGCGCTCCAAATTCTTAACAATGAATGGCATTGCGTGGCTAGAAGGGAAAACTCTAGGAAATGAAGACGCACAATGGGAAAAAACAGGGTATTCCCTATCCTTTACTGGTCCGCAATTACAAGGGCTTAAGCTTGAGTCTTATTATCAGAAGATAGCCACCAGTTTAGAAATATTTTCCAAAATCTACAAACAAACAGGGATCGAAGGATTGCGCGAGGTAAGAATGAAAAACAACGACTTACTTGATCAAGCCATTAATATAATTACCAAGATTCGCAAAATATCACCTGACCTTTCTGATGCTAATAAATCAAAAATGCGGCGCATTCACTTTAAACAACTGGATGAGGGACTCTCACAGATTCTTAAAGAAACTGGTTCAAAAAAAGATGATAAAAATAGCAGGCCAGAACTATGAAACGCCTGATCGAACGCGGGTTGATGTTTGGCAATCTGATCCGCATATCCTCGCCCGCCTTGGTGGAACGCTATAACCGTGCGCTGAAACAGTTGACGGGGAAAAAGACCCGACTGAAATCCTTTCACGTCGATATTTCCGGCTATTCACCCGAGGTGGGCGATAGTCTGGGTGATCATCTTTACCTGAACGAAGGCGGGTGTAACCGGCAGTTCATTCTGCTGACCACCGAGCAGAAAACGGCCCCGTTGCTGAACGCGCAGTTTTCTACCTCGCGCGGGATATTGCGCCAGTTTATCGAGGAAAACGAGGCACAACTGTTTGCCCTGACGGCCAAGGATGCGGTGTCGGGCGAGTTGCTGAACTCGGTCTATTCGGTCGAGGAACCGGCCAGGCTGTTTGACATCCGGCAGGTGACCATTGAGGCAGACACCACCGAGGCGCATGTGAAATCGGCCGAGGAACTGGCGGAAAAGATCAACCGTTTCAAGCGTGAGGAGGATGCGTGGTGGGATGACGTTCTGATCGCAGAAATGATCGGGCTGGCCAAGAAAACCGGTGATGTGACGCGGGCGCCTTTGAAGCTGAAGAAGATGACCTTTCGGCAGGACAATTTCTGGACCAAGCATTTCGGCGGCATGTATGTTTTCCGAGATATGGAAAATCCGGCGGTGATTTGTGCGGGGGACAAGGACGAGCTGGGCAAGTTGCCGATCAAATATGTGTTCGATTTTGCGGACCGTAACGAGATCGCGATTTTTCTGGAGCTGAATGATCTGGTCGAACCGATTGTAAAAGCGCGCGGTGTGGATGCCGCGGCGATTTTACAGCAGAAGATGGATTTTATCGTGGTGGATGTGGCCGCTGAAAAGGGTGAAAAGCTGGACCATACGACGCGGCGGGATATTCGTGCATTGACGCGGCGCTATGCGGCGGACCTGCCCGAGGAATTTCACGGGTTGGCGGCATTGCTGCGCTGGGCACAGGGCGGGGGAAAATGGCCACGGATTACCTCGGACCATCCGGCGTATTTCTATACGCTGCGGGCCAAGGCACATAAGGACCGCGATCTGGTGAATATGTTGTTGGCGGCGCTGACACCCAAGGACATCCGGCAGTTGTTCATTTGCCACAAAGAGCGGTTCTATCATTCCTATACCGGTTGGCCCGATGCCAAGAAAACCTTTGTGGCGGATTTTCTGGAACAGGAGTATCAGGTGGACAAAGCAGGCGCCCGCAAGGCCCTGTTCGGGGACGAGGAACCGATGCAAGAGCCGGAACCGGCGCCCGAGCCCGAGGAACTGATTGAATTGGTCGGCCCCTGGGGCGCGGTCAGAAGGAGGAAATAGCATGGGATTTATCCGCCTGGTGGTGCTGGGATTTATTGCGATGACGGTGGTCTATTTTGCGATCTCGATCTATTCGCGATCCATCCGGCGCGAGAAGCTGGAGGATGCCTGGGATGCGGATCACCCCGAAGGGGGTGATGAAGCGGCGCGGGATGCCTATATTGAACAGGGAATGGTAGAATACGAGAATGGGTTTCGCAAAAAGCTGATCTGGCTGGTTTATATCATTCCGACTTTCGCGGTGGCAATTTTGCTGATCGTGATGAACACGAATTAGGGGACTGCCATGCGCAAGGTAAAGATTACATTCAGGGTTCTGCTGTTTCTGATTATAGGCGGGTTTTTCCATTATGTCCTGCCGCAGCACGATATTGTGCGCGTGACCTCGACCGAGGTGATCCGGGCCGACTTCAACTGGTATAACCGGATATTCTATGCGCAGGCCGATGCCGGTAATGCCGAACAGCCGACACGGGATATCCGTCTGATCAATACAGAAAAGAAAAAGACATGGTTGCTGGGGTTCATTCCGCGCGATGCGACCGAGATCATGGTTTACCGCAACGAGGACACCGGCTGGATCTGGCCGCCCTATTTCAAATTCGACAGTTCCGATTTGCAGGCCGAAGCGGCTGCCCTTATCTCGACCAACGAGGAAAAATGGGCGGTGATCACCCATTACGGCTGGCGGATCAAGTTCCTGTCGGTTTACCCGAATGCGGTGGGTATTCGCCAGGTGGAAAGCCCGAATGTAACGATTATTCCGTGGTTCAACATCTTCTTCTTTATCTTCCTGTTCGTTGCATGGCGGTTCATCGTGGCGATGTGGCGCCAGTTCAGGGAACGTTCGGTTGATCCCTTACTGGAAGACGCCGGAGAGGTCTGGGACAAGGTGGATGGCCATGCGGATGCCGCCAGTGAAAAGGCCCGTGGTATCTGGGGGCGGTTCATGGCGTGGCTGGCGACGTGGCGCAAGAAGTAGGAATCTATGGGCTGCGCGTTTAGGCAAAAAAGAAGGGTCAGGCCGGTTTGGTTCGGCTTCGCCACAGGGTGAACAGGCCTGCCAGAACAACCACAGCCCCCCCAAGGGCCACGTTCCAGCGCAGGGTTTCGCCAAAGAAAAAGATGCCGATAGACGAGGCAAACACCAGTTGCAGATAGGCAAAAGGTTGCACCGCGCTGGCCTCGGCCACCTCGTAGCATTTGATCAACAGCCAATGGCCCAGAACCGCCAACAGGCACAGCGCGCCCATCCAGACCCAGTCCGCACCGCTCATCGGTTCCCAGAACCACAGGCCAACGGCGGTGACGCTGATGGCCCCCACAGTGCCGGTCCAGAAAAAGCTGGTGGCGGTGCTGTCGTATCTGGCGACATAGCGGGTCAGCAGGCCGTATAGGGCGAACATGAAGGCGGCGATCAGGGGGATGATGGCGGCGGGCTGAAACACCGTCAGCCCAGGTTGCAGGATGATCAGCACCCCGACAAAACCGATGGCAACGGCAACCCATCTGCGCCAGCCAACCGTTTCGCCAAGGATCGGGCCGGAAAGGGCCGCGATCAGCAGTGGGTAGCTGATAAAAATGGCGTGGGTTTCGGTCAGCCCCAGCAGCACAAAAGATTGCACAGTGACGCAGATTTCCGCCACCAGCAGCAGGGCGCGAAACGCTTGCAACAGGGGTTTGCGGCTGTGGGCAGCTTTGCGTAATCCGCCGGGGCTGCGGGCGGCGATGGCGATCACGAAGGCGGCAAAGAACCAGTAGCGGATCATCACCACCATATAGGTGTTGTACTGCCCCGCCAGATGGCGCGAAACGCCGTCCTGCACCGAAAACACAAAGGTGGTGGCGACCATCAGCCAGATGCCAAGACGGATGTTCTGCGCGCTCATGATTTGGTGGCCGTTGTCATGTGCCGCTTGCGCCCGTATCCGGCGCTGCGGGTGACGGTGAAGCCGGCGGTGGCCAGATTGCGGCGCACGAAACCGGCGGCGGTATAGGTGGCCAGCGTGCCGCCTTTTGCGGTGTGGCGGGCGACTTCGGTCATCAGGCCCTGTTCCCAAAGCTCGGGGTTCTTGGCAGGCGAAAACCCGTCAAGGAACCAAGCGTCTACCGCGCTGTTCCATACGGGCAGGGTGGTGCGGGCGTCGCCGATAATGATCTCGGCAATCAGGTCTTGGGTTTCTATGCGCCGCGCACCTTTGGCCCATTCGGTCAGGAACGGGGCGGCGATGGCATGGGCTTCGGGAAAGGCGGCAAGGGCTTTGTCCATTTCATCCGCCGACATCGGGAAGGCTTCGAAACTGGTGAAGCGCAGTGGGGTTGTGAACCCTGCGTGGCGCCATTCCAGCAAGGCGGCAAACATGTTCAGCCCCGTGCCAAAGCCCAGTTCGGCAATGTGGAACCCATCCGTAAACCGCGCGGGCAGATCGTTGCCCGCCAAAAACACATGCCGCGTTTCGGCCAGCCCGTTTTCAAGCGAGAAATACGGATCATCAAAGCGGGTGCTGACCGGCAGGGTGCCGTCTCGCCATGTCAATTCTGCCATCTGGTTTTGTGCGGATGTATGGGTCATAACGCCTTTGACAATGAACTGAAGGCGCAAGGTTTGGCAATGGTTGATGTGACGGTGATCGGGGCAGGGATTTTCGGGCTGTCGGTGGGCTATGCCTGCGCCAAACGCGGGGCCAAAGTGCGCCTGTTCGATGATACCGGCATCGGGGCCGGGTCCAGCGGCGGTCTGGTCGGGGCGCTGGCGCCGCATATGCCCGAACGGTGGGACGAGAAGAAAGAATTCCAGTACCAGAGCCTTGTGATGGCCAAAGAGCATTGGCGCGAGGTGGACCGGTTGTCGGGGCTGGCGTCGGGCTATGGGCGGGTCGGGCGGTTGTCGCCGATCGTGTCGGAACGGGTTCTGGAACTGTCTTATGAGCGGCAGGAAGATGCGCAAAAGCTGTGGCACGGGGTGGCTGAATGGCGGGTTGTGGAGCGGTCTGCCTATGGGGATTGGGCGCCCGAAAGCCCGACAGGCTATCTGGTGCATGATACGTTGAGCGCACGGATGCAGCCCCGCGGGGCGGCGGGTAGTCTGGCGGGGGCTTTGCAGGCGCTGGGCGGCGAAATCGTGCTGGGCGATCCGGTGTTCGAAGGCGCGGTGGTCTGGGCCACGGGGTATCGCGGATTGCTGGCGCTGTCGGATGAATTCGGGGTCGAGATTGGCAACGGGGTAAAGGGGCAATCGGCCTTGTTGCGCTATGATGCTGGGGACGTTCCGCAAC
>WGBJ01000382.1 GCA_015494385.1 Marinosulfonomonas sp. | reverse complement strand
CCTATGCCACCGGCATGCGCGTGAGCGAACTGGTCGGCCTGCCCGCCGCCGCCGCGCGCGGCGCGCCGCGGATGCTGCTGGTGCGCGGCAAGGGCGGCAAGGAGCGCATGGTGCCATTATCCCCCCCTGCCCGCGCGGCATTGGTGGCATGGATCAAACTGCGGGACGAACAGGATGACGCCGCCCGCGCCAAAGGGGCCTCGCCATCAAAATTCTTGTTCCCGTCGCGCAGCAAGCTGGGCTACATAACCCGCAACCGGTTCTACCTGCTGATCAAGGAGCTGGCGGTGCATGGCGGCGTTTCCCCCGCCAAGGTCACGCCGCACACCCTGCGCCATGCCTTTGCCACGCATCTGTTGGCCAACGGGGCCGACTTGCGATCGATCCAGACGTTGCTGGGGCACGCCGATATTTCCACCACCGAGATTTACACCCATGTGTTAGAGGAACGGCTAAAGGAACTGGTGCTGGAACATCATCCGCTGGCCAAGAAGAATTAACCCAACCGAAGGCGGGGTGAACCCCGCTCTACAGACAGCCACTTGAACCGGCGCGTAACAAGCCCCATAAAGATGCCAACCCCTTTTAGATGTGAGAAAAATGCCCGAAACTGCCCCCTTCCTTGATGCTGCCTTCTGGATCACTATGGGCTTTATTGCCTTGTTGTTGCTGTTATCGGCGTTCTTTTCCGGATCGGAAACCGCGCTGACGGCGGCATCACGCGGCAAATTGCGTGCACAGGCCGACAAGGGCAACAAAGGCGCCAAACAGGCGCTGGATGTGACCGAAGACACCGAACGGCTGATTGGCGCGGTACTGCTTGGCAACAACCTTGTGAACATCCTTGCGGCATCTTTGGCAACGGCCCTGTTCACCCGCCTGTTTGGCGAAAGCGGCGTGGCGCTGGCCACCTTGATGATGACCTTCCTTGTGCTGGTTTTCGCCGAAGTGCTGCCCAAAACCTATGCCATCACCAACCCCGAAGCCGCCGCCGCCCGCGTGTCGCCGGTTATCCGGCTGGTTGTCATTGTCTTTTCCCCTATTGTCGGCGCAATCCGCTGGTTTGTGCGCCTTATGCTGCGGCTGTTCGGAGTCAAGGTGGATCCCGACAGCCAGATGCTGGCCGTGCGCGAGGAAATCGCCGGGGCCATTTCGCTGGGCCATTCCGAAGGTGTTGTGGAAAAAGAGGATCGCGACCGTATTCTGGGCGCGCTGGATCTGCATGATCGCACGGTCGAGGAAATCATGCTGCACCGCTCGAAAATCGAGATGATTAATGTGGCGGATGATCCACAGGCGGTGCTGGCCCAGTGCCTGAATTCCGCCCACACCCGCCTGCCGCTATACCGTGATGATCCGGAAAACATCATCGGGGTGATCCACGCCAAAGACCTGCTGCGCGCCATGCACAAGCTGATGGTGCAAAAAGAGGCATCCTTTGAGGCCTTGAACGATTTCGACGTGATGAAAGTGGCCAAGAAACCCTATTTCGTGCCCGAAACCACCACGCTGGACGACCAGATGCGCCAGTTTCTAAGGCGGCACGCGCATTTTGCACTGGTGGTGGATGAATACGGATCATTGCAGGGCCTGATCACACTCGAGGATATTCTGGAAGAGATCGTTGGCGAAATCACCGACGAATTCGACAAGGGCGACGAGCCGACCATCGACAAATCCGAGGATGGCGGCTTTGTGGTCGAAGGGGCAATGACCATCCGCGACCTGAACCGCGCCACCGACTGGAACCTGCCGGATGAAGAGGCCAACACAGTCGCCGGTCTGGTGCTTCACGAGGCGCAGATGATCCCGTCGGAAGGACAGGTGTTTTCCTTCCACGGGTTCCGCTTCGAGGTTCTGGAACGGCAGGCAAACCGGATCACAAAGCTGAAAATCCGGCCTTTGTAACAACCGGATTCCAGGGCCGTTTGCACGTCATAACACCGACCCAGATCGTTGAAACAATCACACCAGCGGTAATAGCGGTCAAAATAGGCAAAGCCGAACAACGCGGCCATGCCCAGCAGGATCGCTATGACAAGGTTGAAACCACGTTCATTGTGAACAGCCATATACCGGCCGACCTATCGCCCCTTGAACAATGTGCCGAAAATCCCGCGCACGATCCGCCGTCCGGTGGTGCCCTTCAGCTCTTTCAACACAACCGAACTGATCGCCTCGCCCCAGCTTGCCTCTTTGCGGGTCTTGCGCGAGGTTGACCGCCCCACACGCGCGCCGGAATAGCGCCGACCGGCCTTGTATTCGCGCAGGGCCATATCGGCCTCTTCCTCGGCCTTCTCGGCCTCTTCTGCGGCTTTGGCCGCATCCTCGGCCCGTTTTTTCAGCATTTCATAGGCTGACTGGCGGTCCAGCTTTGTCTCGTATTTACCGGCCAGGGGGGATCCGGCAATCACCGCGCGGCGCTCGGCATCGGTGATCGGCCCCAGTTGCGAGGACGGCGGGCGGATCAAGGTGCGTTCGACCACGCCGGGCACGCCTTTCTTTTGCAGGAACGATGTCACCGCTTCGCCAACGCCCACCTCGCGGATGGCCTGGGCGGTGTCAAAGCGGGGATTGTCGCGGTAGGTTTCGGCGGCGTGCAGCAACTGTTTGCGATCCCGCGCGGTAAAGGCGCGCAGGGCGTGTTGCACACGGTTGCCCAACTGGCCCAGAATATCCTCGGGAATATCGCCCGGATTTTGCGTCACGAAATAGACCCCGACCCCTTTGGAGCGGATCAGACGCGCGACTTGCTCGATCTTGTCGATCATCGGTTTGGGGGCGCCGTCAAACAGCAGATGGGCCTCGTCAAAGAACAGCACCAGCTTGGGTTTGTCGGGGTCGCCCACCTCGGGCAGTTCCTCGAACAATTCACTCAGCAACCAGATCAGGAAGGTGGCGTAAAGTTTCGGCGCGGCCATCAACGAATCCGAGGCCAGAATATTGATCCGCCCGCGCCCGTCAGGGTCGACCATCATCATATCGGCCAGCTCCAGCGCCGGTTCGCCAAACAGGTTGATTCCGCCCTGATTTTCCAGCACCAGAAGGCGCCGCTGGATGGTGCCCACCGATTGCGGCGACACATTACCATAGCGCAGCGACAGATCCTTGCCGTTCTGCCCGACCCAGACCAGCAGCGATTGTAGATCCTTGAGATCCAGCAGTGGCAGACCCTGTTCGTCCGCCACACGGAAAGCGATGTTCAAAACACCTTCCTGCGCTTCGGTCAGCTCCAGCAGGCGCGAAATCAGCAGCGGCCCCATTTCCGCCACCGTGGTGCGGATCGGATGGCCGGATTTGCCGAACAGATCCCAGAAGGTGACGGGGAAACTGTCATAGGCGTAATCGTCAAAGCCGATCTTGGCAGCGCGGCTCGTAAACGCCTCGTGCAGTTTAAAATCTTCGGACCCCGCCACCGCAAGCCCTGACAGATCACCCTTTACGTCCGACATGAACACCGGCACGCCGGCGGCCGACAGTTCCTCGGCCAGAATTTGCAGGGTCACGGTTTTCCCTGTCCCTGTCGCCCCGGCAATCAGCCCGTGACGGTTGGCATATTTCAGCAGCATTTCCTGCGGCACAGCGTAGTTTTCGCCACCACCCCCTACAAAAATCCGGTCTTTACTCACTGCGACTTCCCCCGCTTTGGTGCATTTTCATGTGTTCTCGCCAATGAAAATACAATGTTAATCATTTTGTGCCAGTATAGTTTTACATCACGGGCGTTTGTCCTCTTTCGTCCGGATGTATTTCCTCCCTGTTAGACTGGCCGCGCGTAAATTGCGCGGCCTTTTTTCGTGAAACATCGTCACAGCCACTTGAAAAACATAATCGTTGACCCGTGCGGCAAAACGCCGTAGTTTGGCGCTAATAAAAGTCGGCCAGTCCGATGGGGAGCACATCTATAGGAAAAGGGTCCGGTACGCGGGCCCTTTTTCTATTGCAGACCAAGGTATGGCAAAAAATAGCCCGCCAACAGTGATCACACATAAATCTGACCTGACACTGCCGTTTAGCCATGTTAGATGGCATATGACGTGACATAGACAATATGGAAGAACACATGCCAGATTTTCTGAAACTGATGACGCTGACGGCCTTTGTTGCAATGGGCAGCAGCGCCTTTGCACAAGATGCCGCAACCCCCAAACCCGAGGGCGAAACAGCCACCCCGACAGCCGAGACACCCGCCGCCGAGACACCGGCGCAGGAAGGCGGACAAGCCACCGGTGACCCGCTTCCTCTGGATATGGGCCAGGAAGTTGTCGATGAACGCGGCCCCGGGACCACTTATGTCAAAGACCGGTTCGAGGCATGGGAACTGCGCTGCGTGCGGGTCGAGGAAGGCCAGAAAGAGCCCTGCCACCTGTTCCAGTTGATGAAAGACGACAAGGGCGTTCCAATCGCCGAGATGAACATCATTGCCCTGCCCGAAGGACAACAGGCCGCAGCAGGCGCAACCATTGTGACACCGCTTGAAACCCTGCTGACAAAACAGCTGACACTCGAAGTCGATGGCGGGGCCAAGAAACGCTATCCTTTCACATGGTGTGGCAATGTCGGGTGCTATTCCCGGGTTGGCTTTACCAATGGCGATATTGCCGCCTTTAAACGCGGCGCCAATGCCACGCTGACCATCGTGCCCGTGTTCGCACCGGACGAAACAATTTCGGTTACGCTTTCGCTTGCCGGTTTCACTGCGGGCTATAAGGCGCTGCAAGAGACGCTGAAGTAACAGGTCTTAAACACTCGAATTACTGGAAACGCCACCCGCATCTTCGGGTGGCGTTTTGCATTCCGGACCCTAACCGGAATACCGATTATTCTTTGTCGTTTTTCCCAAGCATTGCCTTTAGGTCCGCCACCTGTTTTGCCAGTCTCGGCAACCGGCGCAGAGCCTTTTGCATTTCCACATGGGTTTCCATTTTCACGGCTGGCGATCCCAGCAATATCCGCCCAGCCGGTGCGTTGGTGAAAATCTTGGTCGCGCCACCGGCCACCACATCATCACCGACAAAAATATTGTCCGAAACCCCGCATTGCCCCGCCATCACCACGCGGTTGCCGATGCGCGATGATCCGGCAATGCCGACCTGGCCACACAGCAGGCAATCCTCGCCGACCTGCACGTTGTGGCCGATGTGCACCTGATTATCCAGCTTGGTGCCACGCCCGATGGTGGTTGCACGAATGGTGCCCCGATCAATCGTCACATTGGCACCGGTTTCCACATCGTCACCGATCTCAACCGTGCCCAGCGAATGAATACGGGTCCAGCTTTGGGCGCTGGCCTGCACATCCTTG
>WGBJ01000381.1 GCA_015494385.1 Marinosulfonomonas sp. | reverse complement strand
CATTCGCGCTGCCGTTGCAGCCGGCGTTCTGAATGAACAACAGGCCGTTGGTCTGCTAACGCTGGCACAGGAACGGCTGGGCATCCGCGATCATCTGATAGACGAGGATGAACCGTTCGAGTTTTTCAAAGGGTTCAGCGAAATCTTTGTCACTGTTGGCCTATGGTTGTTGCTGTCCGGCGTTATCGGTCTGGGTGCCGTGCTGAAAGGCGGTGTCGGGATCGGTATTCTGGGCATGGTCCTGACATGGGTTTTTGCCGTGTATTTCACCAAGAAACGCCGGATGAACCTGCCCAGCATGTCGCTTGCGGCAGGATTTGGTGTGTTTCTTGCAGGCACGGTTCTTAGCCTTATTGGCATGGATAAAGATCTGACTGAAATTCATGTTATCATCATGGCCCTGATCGGGATGATCGGAATGCTGATCTATTACCGCGTGTTCAAGCTGCCTTTCACCATGTTCGTTTTCGGTATTTTCGGGTTAATCATGGTCTATGCCATCATGGGCATGCAGGGCGCGAAATTCTCGATTTTCGATTTCCCTGATGGCCTGTTTGATCTTGGCAACAATTCCGGTTTCGCCATTGGTTCTTTGATCTTCGGCTTTGCAGCTTTTGCATTGGGCATCTGGTTTGACACCAAAGACCCGCACCGCATCAGCCGTTATTCGGCCACCGGTTTCTGGCTGCATATTCTGGCCGCACCGGCAATCGTCAACACCATCGCCCTGACATTGGTTAACAGCGGCGGCACCCAAGGGTATCTGCTGACTGCACTGTTGCTGTTTGTGGTTACCATCCTGTCGCTGGTGATCGACCGCCGTTCGTTCCTGACGGCGGGTATCGGCTATTTTGCGGTGCTTATTCCATGGATGACCCCGAATTATGCAAACGGCGAATCCGGAATGGTGTTTACCCTGCTGATCCTTGGCGTTCTGATCACGGCGCTTGGCACATGGTGGGTGCAAATCCGTTCATGGCTGATGCGCCTGCTGCCCGACTTCCCTTTCAAAGACCGTTTCCCTCCTTATATCCGAGGCCAAAATGACTGATCTTACCCCCCGCGAAATCGTATCCGAACTGGACCGTTTTATCATTGGCCAGAACGACGCCAAACGCGCCGTGGCTGTGGCCCTACGCAACAGATGGCGGCGCAAACAACTGGGTGATGACCTGCGTGACGAGGTGTATCCGAAAAACATCCTGATGATCGGGCCGACCGGTGTGGGTAAAACCGAAATCAGCCGTCGTTTGGCCAAACTGGCCCACGCGCCGTTTATCAAGGTCGAGGCCACCAAGTTTACCGAAGTCGGTTATGTTGGCCGCGATGTGGAACAGATCATCCGCGATCTGGTAGACAGCGCCATCACCATGACCCGCGAACACATGCGCGAAGAGGTCAAGGCAAACGCCCGCGAGGCCGCCGAGGAACGGGTGATCAAAGCCATCGCCGGTGAAGATGCCCGTTACGCCACCCGCGAGACGTTTCGCAAAAAACTGAAATCGGGTGAATTGGACAACACGGTGATCGAGCTGGAAGTTGCCGATACCTCGAACCCGATGCCGATGTTCGATATTCCCGGTCAGCCGGGCCAAAGCATGGGGATGATGAACCTAGGGGACATCTTTGGCAAAGCCATGGGCGGGCGCACAGTTAGGCGCAAAATGACAGTCGCCGAAAGCTATGAACTGCTGGTGGGGGAAGAGGCCGACAAGCTTCTGGATGATGAAATCGTCACCCGCAAGGCGCTAAGCGAAGTGCAGGAAAACGGTATCGTGTTTCTGGACGAAATCGACAAGGTTTGCGCGCGCAAAAACGCCAGCGGTGCCGATGTTTCCCGCGAAGGGGTGCAGCGCGATTTACTGCCGTTGATCGAGGGCACAACGGTTTCTACCAAACACGGCCCCGTCAAAACCGATCATATCCTGTTCATCGCATCAGGCGCGTTCCACGTTGCCAAACCGTCCGATCTGCTGCCCGAGCTTCAGGGGCGTTTGCCGATCCGGGTTGAATTGCGCGCCCTGACCGAAGAGGATTTCGTGCGCATCCTGACCGAAACCGACAACGCCCTGACCCGCCAGTATACCGCGCTGATGGCAACCGAAGACGTGACTGTTGAATTCACTGATGACGGCATTGCCGCACTGGCGAAAATCGCGGCCGATGTGAATCAATCGGTTGAAAATATCGGCGCGCGGCGACTGTATACGGTGATCGAAAGGGTGTTCGAGGAATTGTCCTTCACCGCGCCGGACAGGGCCGGCGAAGCCATCAAGGTGGATGCAGAATTTGTTGAAAAGAATCTGGGCGAGCTATCCCGTTCGATGGACGTCAGCCGATATGTGCTGTAGAACAGCTTGATAAACCTACAACCTTTAGGGGTGAATATGCGGATTGTTCCGGTTCTTTTTCTGGTAATACTTGCCGCCTGCACGCCGCGTGGTCTGATTACCATTTATCCCGAAGCCGAAAATATCGGCACACCACAAAGTATCTTTGTGGCCACGACCCGTGCCCGAACGGTTGATGGTAAGTTTATCGGCCGCCGTTCATCTGTGGTTTCCTATCTGCACTATAATATTTCCATACCACCAGAGCACAAACCGGGCCAAATCAACTGGCCAAGGCTCCCCATAAATCCGCAAGAGGCTTTTCTGGTTACCAAAGAGGACCGCTTTCAATCCTCGTCGCAATTTGCTTCTGCTCTTTCCAGATCCCTGCGCACCCGCAAGCATTCCCAGCGCGAGGTAGTAATTTTTGTCCACGGCTTTAACAACACTTTTGCCGAGGGCCTGTACCGCATGGCACAGCTTTCGCATGATTTCGATCTGACACAGCCAACCATCCACTATTCCTGGCCCAGCGCCGGTAATCCGCTGGGATACGGATATGACCGTGACAGCATGCTATTTGCCCGCGATGGTCTGGAAGAGCTGATCAAAACTGTTGATCGCGCCGGCGCAAAGGAAATCTTGTTGGTCGGTCATTCAATGGGCGCCTTGCTGGTTATGGAAACCCTGCGACAAATGTCTATTGAAAACCAGGATAACGCTCACCGGTTGATAGACGGGGTGGCCTTGCTATCGCCCGATATTGATATTGAACTGTTCAAACAGCAGACACGGCGAATTGGCCGTTTGCCCGATCCTTTTGTGATCTTTACCTCGCGCAAGGATCGCGCATTGCGCCTGTCGGCGCGGCTGACTGGTCAGAAGGCACGGCTGGGAAATGTAGAAGATGCACGTCTTCTGGCAGACCTGAAAGTCACCCTTGTTGATGTTTCGGAATTCTCGACCGGTGCTGCCGGCCATTTCACACCCGCAAAATCCCCCACCCTGATCCGCCTGTTTTCCAGCTTGCCGGATATTGACGCTGCATTCCGGCGGGACAGATCAGGTCGATCGGGGCTATTGCCGGGAACGGTTCTGGTGGTGCAAAAGGCAACAGAAATTATCCTGCTGCCGGTTACAAAAAAGACACCCTAACGCGAACGTCGCAGGTAAACGTAATAGGCCCCGTCGCCCCCGTGTTTCAAATGGGCAGGTGTGATTTGCAGAACCATCGCCGCCAGCGGGGCCGAGGTCAGCCAATGCGGCACCTGCCGTCGCAACACCCCGCGGTGTTCCGGCATTGGTCCGGTGCCGGTGGCTTCGCGTTTGCCTTTGCCGGTGATCACCAGAACCAGTCGCTTACCCTGTGAATAGGACGACTGGATAAACCCGTTCAGCGCCGGATGGGCGCGCGCCATTGTCATGCCGTGCAGATCAATCCGCGCCTCGATCCCCAGTTTTCCGCGTTTCATTTTGCCAAATGCCTTGCGGTCCATTTGCACCGGTGCGTTGCGCAGATGGTCGGTGATATGCGGGGCCAGATTGTGCGATGGCGGAGTCATGCGCGCACCCTGCCCGATGCGAAAATCCTGCACGCGGGGTTTGGCGGGTTTGCTGTTGATGCGTTCGACCGCCTGTTTCACCGGATGCGGGCGTTCAGGGTGCAGCGGCACCGATTGCGCCGCCACCCTTTGCCACAACTCGCGTTCATCCGGGCGCAATCCACGGGGCTTTTTGCTCACTCTTCACCCTCCGGCACCAGGGCGAATGCCGTCTGGATCGGTAGCAAAACCACCATTCGGCCGGGGTCGCGCACGCGGCCAGCCATTCGACCTGCATCATCGCCGGTGCCAAAGAAAATATCGGCCCGTTGTGCGCCTTTGATTGCTGATCCGGTATCCTGCGCCACCATCAAACGGCGCAGGGCGTCGGAGCCTTCTTTCTCCAGCCAGACCGGCGCGCCCAACGGGGTATAGCGTGGATCGACCGCCAGCGTGCGCAGTGTCGTGATCGACCGGTTCATTGCCCCGATCGGTCCCTTTTCAGGCGGCACTTTGGTAACTTTTCGAAAAAACACAAAGGACGGATTATGCCGCAGCAGTTCTGCCCCCTGCATCGGATTGCGCCGCACCCAGTTCTGGATCACCTGCGCCGAGACCTGATGTTTGGAATAAATCCCGCGCCGGATCAGTTCCTGCCCGATCGAGCGGTAATTGCGCCCGTTCGATCCACCATATCCCACACGCATCATCTGCCCGTTGGTCAGCCGTATCCGGCCCGAGCCCTGAATTTGCAAAAAGAACACCTCGACCGGATCATCGACCCAGCACAGTTCCAGACCACGCCCGCTTAGGGCATCGGTTTCCTCGATCTCGCGACGGGTCAACCACGGCTCGCCGTTCTTAATTTCGGGGGGTTTGCGATACAGCGGGTAACGATACCGCGGGGTCGGAACAAGTGATCCGCTTAACTCGGGTTCGAAATAGCCGGTGAACAGGGCAGGTTTACCGTCTTCGACCAACACAGGGCGAAAGAACAGCTCGAAATAGGTTTTCGCGCTGGGCTGGGTTTTGGCCAACCCGCACAACGCCGACCAATCGCCGCGTTTCAACTGTGAACAGGTTTCCAGAAAGGTGTTCAGCGCGGCGGCGTGATCATCATCATGCCACCCTTCCAGATCTTTGAAATGCAACAGCTTGTATTCGGCCGCAGGGGCATCGGCGGGATGGGTCATAGCCATCGCCGCCAATACCGCAAACGTCCGAAAAACACGTCTCATCCCCCGGTTGCCACCAGTTTCCAGTTCGGGTCATCCGACCCCATTGTGCGGGCAAAAGTCCAGATATCTTTCTGGCGCTTCACTTCGTTTTTGCCGCCTTCGACAATATCACCGGCGCGGTCGCGCACAATCGTGGTCAGCTCGCCAACAAATTTGACCGTGATTTCGGCCAGTCTGGTTGACTCGTCAAATTCGGCATCGACCAGCGATATTTCCCGAACCCCGATGAAATTCGCTTCGACGATCAGCCCTTTTGCCTCGCGGGCATCGACCACTTCGGAAAAAGCCTCGAACACATCTTCGGACAGGAAGGGCACGATTGAATCCAGCTGGCCACGCTCGAACGCCATCAGGATCATTTCATAAGCGCCGCGCGCACCTTGCAGGAATTCGCTGACCGAAAAGCTGGGATCAGCCTTTTTCATCGCAGCCAATGCTTTGGCCGCATCGCTGCCTTCTTCTACGTGATCGGTGATATCGCGATCTGGTCCGCCTTCTATCACTTCCAGTTGCGGACGTGAATTACGGGGTAAGCTATCAGGCAT
>WGBJ01000380.1 GCA_015494385.1 Marinosulfonomonas sp. | reverse complement strand
GATCTGGCGGTTGGCTCTTACACTGTCACCCGCCCCGTGCTGTTCCATTTCACGGCGGATCGCGCCTATCTGGATAGCGCTGCGGCGGATTTATTTTCGATGATCGAAAATGGCACATTGAAGATCAACGTCAATCAGCGTTACCCTCTGGCCAAAGCTGACCAATCGCATATTGCGCTTGAGGGGCGAAAGACAACCGGATCAACCGTTTTGATCCCGTAAATAAGGAATTAGGAATATGGCAGTCGGAAGCGTAATCTGGACGTGGTTCAACGGGGCATGGCATCAGGGCGATATGCCGGTGATGAATGCTGCCGATCATGGCACTTGGCTGGGATCACTGGTGTTTGACGGTGCCCGTAAATTCGAGGGTGTGGTGCCTGATCTGCAACCGCATTGTCAGCGGGTGAATGATTCCGCTGTGGTGATGGGGCTGAAACCCACCATGAGCGCGGATGAAATGCAGACGTTGGTGCTGGAAGGACTGGAAAAATTCGACGATGACGCGGCGGTCTATATCCGGCCGATGTACTGGTCGAAAGAGGGCGGCGTGGGCGTTGTGGTGCCTGATCCGGACTCGACCGTGTTCTGTCTGTGTCTGGAACAAATCCCGATGTCGCCGCCTGACGCGGTGCAGACCCTGTGTAAAACACAGTTCACCCGCCCGATGCAGAGCATGGCACCGGTCAACGCCAAGGCGGCCTGTCTGTATCCCAACAACGGCCGGATGATCCGCGAGGCGCAGGCGCGTGGCTATAACAATGCCATCGTCACCGATGCGCTGGGCAATGTGGCGGAAACGGCCACGGCGAATATTTTCATGGTCAAGGACGGTGTGGTGAAAACACCGGTTCCCAACGGGACGTTTTTGAACGGCATCACCCGTCAGCGGATTATCAAGCTGTTGCAGGGTGCTGGAAAAACGATTGAAGAAACCACGTTGCGTTACGAGGATTTCGAGGATGCGGACGAAGTGTTCCTGACCGGCAACATCACCAAGGTGACGCCGATTGTGAAGATCGAGGATACGGAGTTTGAAATCGGGCCGGTGACGAAACTGGCGCGGGAATTGTATTGGGAATGGGCCAAGGGTTGATTTGGTAGCGGTGGGCGAACCTGCGCTTTGCGCAGAACCGCCCACCCTACAATATTAAAGCAAATCGAATCCGAATGGATTGGATGCGCTCTAAACCATCGCGAAAATGCGGGCGGGGCCGCCAGTGCCGCCACGGTGTTTCGGGGCGCCTACGATCAGGGTCGCACCTGCGGCGGGCACCTTGTCCAGATTGGCAAGGTTCTCGATGCCGAAACGTCCCGATGGCAGCCAGGCATAGTGGGTGGCAAAATCGGCCGACATGCCGTGATCCAGTGACAGGGTGTCCACACCGATCGATGTCGCGCCGGTTTCCTCCATCAGCATTTTCGCAGCTTCAATATGGAAGCCGGGATAGTGCTGCGCCTTGCCGTCAAAGCCACGGAATTTGTCCGACCCGACATGCGCCGCCCAGCCCGAGTGCATGGCCACACAGGCGTTGTCCGGAATTTCACCGTTTGCGGCGATCCATGCCTTGATGTCGTCGGGTGTGACCATTGTATCGGCGTCCTCGGCCGCGCGGGCGGCGATGTCGATCACGCACAGCGGGGCGATCAGGTTGGACACCGGAATTTCATCCACCGATTTACCATCCGCCGAGAAATGCAGCGGCGCGTCCACATGGGTGCCGGTGTGCTCGTTCACGGTGAACTGGTTCAGATTGAAATGGTGTTCTGCAAAGTTGAACTTTGACTCCATCGAAAACTGCGATTCCCCGAAATAGGTGGGGAAGTCCGCATCCAGCGTGTGGGTCATATCGGTGACCGAGCCATGCCCCGCCGCCATCGCCGCTGTCCCCGTCATGGACGAGCCAACAGCCGCCGCAGCGCCCACCGCCGCCGCCGATTTGAAAAAGCTGCGGCGCGACAGCATTTTGTCCTTCACCGCGTTCATTACGCAAATATCACACATACTTTATTCTCCCTGGTTTACAGTCGTTTGTTTTTACGGGTTGTTGGATTCCCCAACGTAAACCTATCGGGAAAATCCCCGATTGGAAGAAAATTCTGCCAGTTGGTAAAATCTGTGCGGGTTATGCCGGTGTGAATGTCAGGGTTACGGGACCGGTGATTGCGGACTGGTCCAGCCTGCTGATGGCCAGCAGAATACGGCGTTCCTTGCGGCTGTTTACCTGCCATTGACCGACGGTCTTGCCGCCACTTGTGGCAATGATCTGTCCCTTGGCAATGTCGTTCAGACGCAGTTGCAGGACATCCTTGCCGCGGGATACCTTAAGGTTCAGGCGTTGGGGCATGACGTATTTCAACACCGGCCCTTCCACCGAAACAGGCACCGTTTGCGTGCCCTTCAGCAGTTTGCCCTTCAGATCGTCTGCCACACGCGCACCGGTGCGGCGGCCTTCGCTCCAACACCAGCCAGCGGTTTCCACCGGTCGCAACAGGTTGCCCGCTGCGAAATAGGCAGGGTCCGAGCAGCGCCCGAACTGGTCCACCACGGGGCCGCCGGTTGCGGGGTCAACCTCTAGGTGGCCCATGCGGCCAAGGGTGGATTCCGGTGTGAACATGCCGGACAAAAGCACACCGTCGCAGTCGATATGCCGACGGGTGCCGTCAGCATCCTCGACCTCGAGGCTGGAAACGGTTTTTTCGCCGTGAATTGCCACGGGGCGGGTGTTCAGGTGCAGCGGCACGCCCTTCAGGCGCGGATACAGGGTAAAGGGCCAGCGGGCGGTCGGGCGCGGGTCGGGTTCCACCATGGCCACCGGCCGGATACCGGCATGGGTGCAGGTGGAAACGGCGGAAATCGCAACCAGTTCGGTGCCGACGATCACGGGCCGTTTGAACGGGCGCATGTGTTTCAGGAACACCATGGATTGCAACGCACCGGTGTTCACCACACCTTGCAACCGCATCCCGCCCAGCAGGCGGGCCGAGCGCGGGGTTTCGCGCACGCCGGTGGCATAGATCACGCGGCGGGCGTTGATCACCTGTTGCCCTTCGGGCACCGCCAACAGCAACTCGCCTTCCGGGCGGGCCTGAACCACGGTGGTAAGACAGTGGATTTCCACACCGGCGGCACGGGCGGTTTGCACCAGTTTTCGCGCATAGGCAGGGCCGGTATAGATGCGCTTGAATTCCCGCGCCCCAAACGGCGGGTGGCCGCAATGGCGCGGGATGCCGCCCGCATCAGGTTCGCGCTCCAGCACAACCACACGGGCCACGCCTGCGGCTTTCAATGTGGTCGCCGCCGCCAGACCAGAGGGGCCGCCGCCGATGATGGCAACGTCGATCGGGGTGGTCAGGTCAATCATTTGTCTACCCCCTCGGCCATCGGGATCACGAATTGCCCTTCGGTCAGTTCTGCCAGACGGGCCGAGCAGAAAAACCCCTGACAGCGCCCCATCGTCACCCGCGTTTGCCGTTTCAATCCGGCCAGCGATTTCGCCGCCAGTGGTCCGCTAAGCGCCGCTTCAATCTCGCGGCGTGTGACCAGCTCGCAATGGCAGACGATTTCGCCGTGGTCCTTTTCCTTCCAGTCGCGATTGGCAATATCGGTCAACACACGCGCGGTGGGGATTGCCGGATCGGTCAGGGCCGTATGGTCCGCCCCCATATTGCGATACAGGCCATAGGTATACTGCGCGATGCCCAGTGCCCCGCTAAGGCCGGTCGAGCGGATACCGCCCACCGTGATCCAGTTGTTCGCCGCATCGGCGCTGATCTGGTAATCCTTGAATTCTGTCGCAGGTCGCAGCCCCGCATAGGTGGCCGTCACCGGCATACCCTTTAGCGCCGGCACGATTGCCTCACCTGCCGCCATCAGGCTTTGCAGGGTTTCGGTGTCGATCGAGGAATCCGTGCGGCTTTGCTGATCCTCGGCGGTGGGGCCGACGGCCAGATTGCCGAAAACGGTGCGAAACAGCACGATGCCTTTGGTGCGGGCCGTCGGGACGGGCAGGATAACCGAGTGTGCCAACCGGCTGGCGGCCTTGTCGTAAACCACGAACTGCCCTTTGCGCGGGGTGATGGTGAACGGCGCCTGTCCGAACACGGAACTGTTGACCAGATCACCGTACAGGCCCGCGCAATTGACCACATGTTTTGCCCGCACCAGCCCCTGCGTGGTTTCCAGCTTCCATTCGTTGCCGTCAAACCGCCCGCCGGTGACCTCGCAAGACAGCATCACTTCGCCGCCGTTCATCAGGGACTGCTGCAAATAGGCATAGGGCGAGGACCACGGGTCAATCAGGCTCTCGCGCGGGACCGCAATGGCGGCAAGGGCGCGGTCGGACAGGTTTGGCTCGACCTTGCGCAATTCTTCGCCGGTGATCAGGCGGGTGTCCATCACGTTGTTATCAACGGCCTGCTGCTGGATCTGCTCCAGCTTGGCCACTTCTTCATCGCTCCAGGCCACGACATGGGCGCCACATTCATCCAGCGTCAGGCCAAAGTCGCGGTATATCTGGCGGTATTCCTCGTGACCGGCTTGCACGCAGCCAACCTCGATCGAGCCAACCGGCGCATCGAACCCCGTGTGCAGGATTGCGCTGTTGGCTTTGCTGGCGCCATCCAGAATGTCGGTGGCCTTTTCCAGCAGAACCACCCGCGCCCCTTCCAGTGTGAACCGCCGCGCCATAGCGCAACCAACGATACCGGCGCCGATAATGGCGACGTCATAGGGGGAGGAAGATGTGCTCATAGGGAATCGGGTTCTTGCGGTTAGGGTTGCTTTTGACTATTCAGTAATTAGAAATGCCCGAACAGTCAAAATAAAAAGCACGGCCATGAAAGTCCAGAACCGCCAGTCCCGTATCCTTGCCGAAGTCCGCAGCCATGAAAAGGCAACGGTGGAATATCTGGCCGATCTGCTGGGGGCGTCGCGCGAAACCATCCGCCGCGATCTGACTGATCTGGAGCGGCAGGGGAAAATCAGCAAATTCCACGGCGGGGCGATGTTGCCGCGCCTGTTCGGGGAAGGCGCGCTGCAGCAACGGATGAGCGAGAATGTCGACGCCAAGCTGCGCATTGCCGGAACGGCGGCCGCGCTGTTCCATGCGGGGGAAACCCTGTTTGTCGATACCGGATCAACCACCCAGTATTTCGCGGAGCAGATGGCACAGGTGCAGGGGGTGAATATCATCACCAATTCCACCGATGTGGCGGCGGTGATTTCGGCGGGCGGGCAATCCGGCGCCTACCTGCTGGGCGGACAGTTCAGCGCAGACAACCGGCAGACAGTCGGCACAATGACGATTGAGCAGATTAACGGGTTCCATGCCCACCATGCGGTTTTGACAGTTGGTGCGCTGGGCGTGGATATCGGTGTGGCTGATTACAATCTGGAAGAATCGCAAGTGGCCAAGGCGATGATCGCGCGGGCCGGTTCGGTGACGGTTCTGGCGGATCACAGCAAATTCGGGGCGATGGCCTCTTTCGGGGTGTGTTCGCTGGATCGAATTAACCGTCTGGTCTGTGATACAGCCCCGCCTGCCGATCTGGCACAGGCGCTTGGGTCTGCGGGGGTCGAGGTTGTGATTGCAGGGCAAGGTCAATAGCGGCTTTATCGGCAAGAACAGGGGCGAAAATGACCCGTCTGGATTCACACCTTGAAAAACCCCCGGTTTGCGCGTATCTGCAACCAGATCAATTCAAAGGCAGGCAGCTCGATGGCTAAACCCAAACAAATCCCCAGTCCTATCCAGTTTATCCAGCAGGTCCGCGCGGAGATTGCCAAAGTTGTTTGGCCGACACGTCGCGAAGTGATGCTGACAACCATCATGGTTTTTATCATGGCGGCGCTGACGGCAATTTTCTTTTCGATCGTTGATCTGTCGATCCGTTCGGCCCTGACCGCAGTTCTGGGGATGTTCGGTTAATAAAAACTGCCGTCTACGCACTTGAAAAGGCTGGGTTTCAGTTGTAGAGCGGGCGGCACCACAATGACAGGCGTGCAGCGATTCGGGTTGCGCGCTGTTTTTTGTTTTGGATGTGGGCGGGTTAACCGTCTGAAATATTTGGAATTTACCGCGCTTCGGCGCGGCTGGCACAAGGGCTTAGGCAAGATGGCGAAGCGGTGGTATTCGGTTAGCGTTCTCTCGAATTACGAGAAAAAGATTGCCGAGCAGGTAAAAACTGCTGCGATTGAAGCTGGCCTTGAAGATGAAATTGAAGAAGTTCTGGTGCCCACCGAAGAGGTGATCGAGGTGCGTCGCGGCAAAAAGGTTACGACCGAGCGCCGCTTTATGCCCGGTTACATTCTGGTGCGGATGGAAATGTCGGATCAGGGCTATCACCTGATCAACTCGATCAACCGCGTCACCGGTTTTCTGGGCCCGCAAGGCAAACCGATGCCGATGCGCGATGCCGAGGTCAACGCGCTGTTGAACCGTGTCGAGGAAACAGCCGAATCACCACGCACCCTGATCTTTTTCGAAATTGGCGAAAAAGTTGCGGTTACCGATGGTCCGTTCGAAGGTTTCGACGGCATGGTCGAAGAAGTGGATCAGGACAACCAGCGCCTGAAGGTGACTGTATCGATCTTTGGCCGGGAAACTCCGGTCGAACTGGAATTCACACAGGTCAAAAAAGAGACCTGATGCGAGATCGTCGCGTTTTCATGTGAAAACACGACGGATGTGGGAGGAACGGTGGGCGCGCCTATCGAACCGGACCACGCAACCCTAACCCCTGTCGACGCGTCGGCAGGAATGTTGAAAGTAGGAGAAGCCTGATGGCTAAAAAACTGGCTGGCACAATGAAGCTGCAAGTGCCTGCAGGTCAAGCAAACCCGTCCCCCCCCGTGGGTCCGGCGCTTGGTCAGCGCGGCATCAATATCATGGAATTCTGTAAGGCGTTCAACGCCAAGACACAGGATCTGGAGCCGGGTGCACCGTGCCCGACCGTGATCACATATTACCAGGACAAATCGTTCAGCATGGACATCAAGACGCCGCCTGCGTCTTATTTCCTGCGTAAAGCTGCGAAACTGAAGTCCGGCGCGAGCCTGCCTGGCCGCGAAACCGTGGCAACCGTTTCGGTCGCTCAGGTGAAAGAAATCGCCGAAGCGAAAATGAAAGACCTGAACGCGAACGATATCGAAGCTGCGATCAAAATCATCATGGGCTCGGCGCGGTCCATGGGCATCGAGGTGAAATAATCATGGCTAAACTTGGAAAACGTATCAAGGCAGCCCGTGAGGCATTCGCCGGTAAAGAAAACCTGAGTGTTGAAGAAGCTGTTGCACTGGTGAAAGCCAACGCAACCGCGAAATTCGACGAAACGATGGAAATCGCGATGAACCTGGGTGTTGACCCGCGTCACGCCGACCAGATGGTTCGTGGTGTTATCGGCCTGCCCAACGGCACAGGGAAAACAGTTCGTGTAGCTGTATTTGCCCGTGACGCCAAAGCCGAAGAAGCCAAGAAAGCCGGTGCCGATATCGTTGGTGCCGAGGATCTGATGGAAATCGTTCAAAGCGGCAAGATCGAATTCGACCGTTGTATCGCAACCCCCGACATGATGCCGATCGTTGGCCGTCTGGGTAAGGTGCTTGGCCCGCGCAACCTGATGCCGAACCCCAAAGTGGGCACGGTTACCATGGATGTGGCTGCTGCTGTTGAAGCTGCCAAAGGCGGCGAAGTGCAGTTCAAAGCGGAAAAAGAAGGCGTTGTTCACGCCGGTATTGGCAAAGCGTCCTTTGACGAAGCCAAGCTGGTTGAAAACGTACGCGCCTTTGTGGATGCCGTTCAGAAGGCCCGCCCGTCGGGTGTGAAAGGCTCGTACATGAAGAAGATCGTGTTGAGCTCGACCATGGGCCCTGGCGTGTCGGTAGATATCGACAACGCGACCGGCAACTAAGGTTAACGGCGGGGGAAACCCCGCCCTACGAAATTTGGCAGGCGTTCGCGGCTGCCAGATAGCAGGGCCGAAAGG
>WGBJ01000379.1 GCA_015494385.1 Marinosulfonomonas sp. | reverse complement strand
GATTTCACTAGGGGTTTGCGGAATCGCTTCGACATCACCGGCTTCGGCCATCGGGGTGGCTTCGGCACTCGGGGCGATGGAACGGGGTGCGGGCACCGGACGGCGCAATCCCACCGGATCATCTTCGCCAATTCCGGCGGCAGCAGGCGCCAGCACCACACGATCGGCCACAGGTTGGGCCACACCATCGGATTGCACGCGGTTCACAGCAAGGCCCTGATGCACGGCCAGCTCGCCGCCCGGATTTTCCGGCGCAATGCGCATCGGCCCTTCCAGCGCGCGCACCACCGGCACGCCGGTTACATCACGCACCAGCAACCGGTAGCCCCAGACGCCGATCCCGACGACCAACGCCACGGACATAAGGGCACCTGCCCCATTGACCAGCTTGGTAAATTTCCCTGAATCACTTGCCCGCTGCGGCGCATCCATTGCACCGCCAAACTCGATATCCGCCATTTTTGCCTCACTGCTCGCCCCTGATTTGGCCGGGGCAAGTCATAAGTTACTGCTCTATGTCACACAGCCGAGGCACTTGTAATCAGCGCATTTCTTCGGCCGGTGTTACACCCAGAATACCAAGACCGGCAGAAATAACAATAGAAACGGAACGAATCAGGGCAATTTTCGCCTGTGTGGCGGAGGAGTCACCCTCTTGCAGGAACCGCAGTTCCGGCAAATCATTGCCACGATTCCACAGCGCGTGGAATTCGCCGGCCAGTTCATACAGGTAAAACGCCACCCTGTGCGGCTCGTTCGTGCGGGCGGCAATTTCCACCAGACGCGGCCATTCGGCCAGCTTTTTCACCACAGCCATTTCGGCCTCGTGCGCCAGAAGCGACAGATCGGCAGCGGTCAGCGTGGCATCATCCACCGCAATCCCCGCATCCCGCGCCTTGCGCAGCACCGAATGGATCCGCGCGCTGGCGTATTGCACATAGAATACCGGATTGTCCTTGGATTGCTCCAGCACCTTGGAAAAATCGAAATCCAGCGGCGCGTCGTTCTTGCGGGTCAGCATCACGAAACGGGTTACATCGGGACCAACCAGATCAACCACCTCGCGAAGTGTGACAAAATTCCCCGCCCGTTTGGACATTTTGAACGGCTGGCCGTCCTTGAACAGGCGCACCAACTGGCACAGTTTAATGTCTAGTGACACCTTGCCGTCCGACAGCGCCGAAACAGCGGCCTTCATCCGTTTGACATAGCCGCCATGATCGGCACCGAAAACGTCGATCAATTCATCGAACCCACGCTGCACCTTGTCATAGTGATAGGCGATGTCGGGTGCGAAATAGGTCCATCCGCCATCCGATTTCTTCACCGGCCGGTCCACGTCATCACCATGCTCGGTGGATTTGAACAGGGTCTGCTCGCGCGGCTCCCAATCCTCGTCAGGCTTGCCTTTGGGCGGGGGCAATGTTCCCTCGTAAATCAAGCCCTTGGCATCCAGTTCTTCAAGCGCCGCTTCGATTCGGCCCGAGCCGTAAAGCGACTTTTCGGAAAAGAACACATCCATTTCCACGCCCAAAGACGCCAGATCCCCGCGGATCAGATCCATCATCTTTTCAGTGGCGAATTCACGCAGATCCTGCAGCCAGACGCTTTCGGGCTGATCAATCAGGCTATCGCCGTATTTTTCCTTTAGCGCCGCGCCGATCGGCACCAGATAGTCCCCCGGATACAGCCCCTCGGCGATCTGCGGCTCCAGCCCGTTTGCCTCGCGATAGCGCTCGTAAACCGACCGCGCCAGCACATCGACCTGTGCGCCGCCATCGTTGATATAGTATTCCCGCGTCACATCATGGCCCGCGAAATCCAGCAGGGCGGCCAGCGCATCGCCAAATACCGCGCCGCGCGTATGGCCCACATGCAAGGGACCGGTCGGGTTGGCAGACACGAATTCCACATTCACCTTGCGCCCTTGACCCATGTCCGAACGGCCAAAATCACTGCCCTGCTCCAGCGCAGCCCCGATCACACCGCGCCATAGATCAGGCGAAAGGCGCATGTTCAGAAATCCGGGGCCGGCCACCTCGGCCACTTTGATCCGCGCATCCTGCAACAGCTTGGCGGCCAGCGCCTCGGCAATATCGCGTGGCTTCATCCTGGCGGGTTTGGCCAGTACCATTGCCGCGTTGGTCGCCATGTCGCCATGTGCGGCATCGCGGGGGGGCTCGACCGTAACATTGGCAAAATCCAGCCCCTCGGGCAGCACGCCTTCGGATTGCAGTGCGGTCAGGCTGTCGATCACCAGCGCGCGAATATCGGTAAACAGGTTCATTTTCTTGTCCTTGAAAGGGTTGGACGCGGGTTTAGCATGGCAGACGGCAAGGTCAACATTCAAGCACCCCTTCCCCATCTTTGTTCCACAAATATCCCCCGCGCGGAGCGCATAAAAGTTTCACTCCAGCCCTATCCGATCAACCGCTCATGTTCCTGCAAGGCAAAACGGTCGGTCATACCGGCAATATAATCCGCCACCACACGGGCCAGCGCGGTTCTGTCGGTCGCGGCGGCTATATCGCCCTTCCAGTGGCGGGGCAGATGTTCGGGCTGCGACAGGTAAAGCGGAAACAGGTCCATCACCACTCCTGTCACCCGCTCGCGCATTTCAACCACACTGAGCGCGCGATACATGCGGGCAAACAGAAAGGCGCGGATTTCCTTCAGGTCCGCCCATAATGGCGCGGAAAACTGCACCACCGGCGCCCCCGCCGCCCGCACATCTTCAACCCGCTGCGGATCAAGTGCGGCAATCAAACGGCGACTTTCCTCGATCACATCAGAAACCATCACCCCGAACACCCGGCGCAGGGCCTCGTGACGGCGCCGGTAACTGCCCAGATCAGGATAAAGCGCATCCACCTCGGCGTAACACGCACCAATAATCGGCAGGGCGCAGATGTCATCATCGGTGAATAATTCCGCGCGAAGTCCATCCTGCAAGTCATGGTTATTATAGGCAATATCGTCAGACAGGGCCGCCACCTGCGCCTCGGCACTGGCATAGGTTTCCAGCTCCAGATCATGACCGGCGTTGTATTCGGCCAGCGCATAGGGCAACGCGCCCGTCACGGGGCCGTTGTGTTTGGCCAATGCCTCCAGCGTCTCCCACGTCAGGTTCAGCCCGTCCCATTCGGCGTAATGACGCTCCAGCGATGTAACGATGCGGATGGCCTGTGCGTTGTGGTCAAAGCCGCCATAGGGCGCCATACAGTCGGCCAGCGCGTCCTCGCCGGTATGGCCGAACGGCGTGTGTCCCAGATCATGCGCCAGCGCCACCGCTTCGGTCAGTTCACCATTCAGCCCCAAAGCCCCCGCGATGGTGCGGGCCACCTGCGCCACCTCGATCGAATGGGTCAGACGGGTGCGGAAATAATCGCCCTCGTGTTCGACAAAAACCTGTGTTTTGTGTTTCAGCCGCCGGAATGCCGAGGCATGGATGATCCGGTCGCGATCACGCTGAAAACACGAGCGGAACGCGCTTTCTTCTTCCGGATAGAGCCGTCCGCGCGTATCGGCCGGAATGGATGCGTATTTCTCAAGCATGTCCCCTGCCTGTTGTCGCCCTTGGTTGGAATGCTTATATGTCAGTTCAAACAGGAATGAAACGGGACGATTTCACCATGATGGACCTAACCTTACCTCCCAAAGTCACCGACCGCGCCTTTGCGCGTCTGGCCGAGATCAATGATGGCAACGACCCCAAAGCACTGCGCGTCGCGGTCGAGGGTGGCGGCTGTTCGGGGTTCCAGTATGAAATCACGCTGGACGAGGTGGCCGAGGGCGATCTGGTGATCGAGGGCGCCGGACAAAAGGTGGTGGTGGACGAAGTATCCCTGCCGTTTTTGTCCAACGCGGTGATCGATTTTTCCGACGAATTGATCGGCGCGCGCTTTGTCATCGACAATCCGAACGCAACCAGCAGCTGCGGCTGTGGCACGTCCTTTTCCATGTAAGGGGGAACGCAAGCGCGTTTTTCCCACTTGACGTAAAAAAGGGCAGATTTAGCCGACCAATGCCGCCGCTTCGAACCCGCGGGCAATGCGTCTGGCGGGGGTTTTCCGAGTGGTGTTCTTGGCAATCCCGGGGAACAGTTCTTCCAGCTCGTTCAACAGCGCGGTGTTGTCGCCGCACAGATATTCGCCAACCAGGAAACTCTCGCTTGGGGCACCTTCGGCAAAGATCACCTCGTGGGCATCGAACATCAGGTGGAAATACTGCACCTCGTCGCACGGATCGCGCAGAATTGTGTTGTCATTCAGCAGGTTAACGGCGGCACACAGCACCTCGTCCTCGCCAAAGAACAATTCGGCCTTCCAGCCGGTCACCAGCATCCGGTGCTGTGGCGAAACCCGCAAATCACGGTCATTTCCCAGCGCCCCTTGCTTGATCAGAACCGGCGCGAATTTACCCCGACCACCGGTTTTACGCTGCCCGATCCAGCGGATCGGTTGTGCGCCGTGGTCTTTGGTCAGAACCAGATCGCCAACGGCCAAATCCTCGACCGCAACGGCCCCGTCCGGGGTGGAAATAAGCGTGCCGTCGACAAAACAGGGCGGTCCCAGATTTCCGACAGCGATCTGCGTGCTGTTGGTAACATAGGTAACAGACGTGACCGTAACCGGCGCATGCGGAAAAGCCGTCCCGTCCGTCGGGGTGAAATATACTGAATTATCAGCGGTATAGAAGGTAACTCCGGTGATCTGGACGCCGTCAATAGTAACGGTATCACCAACCCATACAGCGGTAATATTGCTGCCATTTATCTGATCCGATCCGTTTGGTGACAAAAACCCGTCACCATCCGCATCATTCATGGTCATTGTGATGACATCCACGGTCGCAGGCAAACCCGGGGGTGCGCCCGGATCAAAGTTACTCCCCAAAGCCTGGTCGGTATAGATTGGCATCGTTTTTCGCGTCTTCCGTTATTTTCGCCCTTCCTTGAACCATTGGCCAAAGAAAGGAAATGTCCTCACGTCACAAACAGGGTATTTTTCAGCAAAATGTGTTAAAAATATGAAAATTTGAATATTTCATTAAAACTCCGGTAACGAATTTGTGCTTGAGGCTTTACAAGATTCCCGACTAAACCTGTCGGGTCAGCGAGGTGCGAAATGAAAATAGCCACATTCAACATCAACGGCATCAAGGCGCGGATCAACGCCCTGCCCGACTGGTTGCGGGAACGCACGCCCGATGTGGCCCTTTTGCAGGAAATCAAGACCGTCGACGAAGGCTTCCCGCGCGAAATATTCGAGGACATGGGCTATAACGTCGAGGTGCACGGTCAAAAGTCGTTTAATGGTGTGGCGATCCTGTCAAAACTGCCGCTGGAGGACGTGCAACGCGGCCTGCCTGGTGATAAGGACGACGAACAGGCCCGCTGGATCGAGGCCACGGTGATGGGCGAAAAACCGATCCGTGTGTGCGGGCTGTATCTGCCTAATGGCAACCCCGTTCCGGGGCCGAAATACGACTATAAACTGGCGTGGATGGAACGGTTATACCACCGCGCCAAAGACTTGCTGGAAACCGAGGAACCGGCGCTGATGGCGGGCGATTACAACATCATCCCGCAGCCCGAGGATGCCGCGCATCCGGACAAATGGCGCGAAGATGCACTGTTTCGTCTTGAAAGCCGCACGGCCTGGCGACGGGTTGTCAATCTGGGCCTGACAGACGCCTTTCGCGCCATTCACCAGGGGCCGGACCATTACAGTTTCTGGGATTATCAGGCGGGGGCGTGGAATAAAAACGACGGTATCCGCATCGACCATTTCCTGATGACACCGCAATGTGCGGACCTGTTGCTGGACTGCCAGATAGATGCGGAAATCCGCGGACGGGAAAAACCGTCCGACCATGTGCCGGTCTGGGTTGATCTGGCCGCGTAACCTTTTGTTAATGCGAGGATAACCATGACAAAACTGAACATTCCCGACATGACCTGCGGCCATTGTAAGGCGGCTGTGGAAAAGGCCGTGGCAAGCGTTGATGCAAACGCCAAGGTTGCGGTTGATCTGGACACGCGCACGGTTGAAATTGACAGCCGTGCCGATCTGAGGGCCATTCTGGCCGCGCTGAAAGAAGAAGGGTACGAGGCGACGCAGGCCTAGCCACTAACGTATTGACGGGCTGCGCCGGCCAATTCCGGCCACTGGTCTTTGTGCGCAAATGGCACCTGCACCCATTCCTTCATTGCCCGCCCCTTGCCCGACGGATCAAACAATTGCGCCCCGTCCAGCGCCAGGGCGGCGGCGTGGGTGTCACCGGTCAGCTTGAACACCATTGCGTCCTGAAAATAGGCCACAAAGGCCTTGCCACCTGTTTTGAAACAGGGCTTGCCAAACATCTGGCTTTGCTCAGCACCGGTGATTTGCTGGCCGACACGGGTGTATTCATCTTCGGGGTCCGACATGCTCTTGCCTTTCGCGCATTTCCAATGGGGGGATTGTAGGTAAAGGCGGTGCAAAAACAAGGCCCTGTCACGGGGCGGTTTTTCTAGCTTGATCAATTGCGCATTCGACAAAGCTGTGAATGTTGTTTTTCATTTTTTGCCAACGTGGCAAAAATCGGATGGGATAACTGAACTTTATATCCACACCGGAAGGCGTCCTGGAAAACTGCTGGCAGCCCGGAAAGGCAACCGTTCCAATAACACTGCAGGCAATCACAGTTTTCACCTCACCATTCTGCCCCATTTTCAGGTATACATTTTCCTGCAATTCCTTTGGATAATTAGGGATCACCTCAACCAACCCGTATTGAAATGGGCGGGTATCATAGGCTGATAGTGGCTCCCAAGGAGAGGCTTTTCCCGGGCTTGCGCTATCCAGAACAAGCTCTGCAATTCCGATCAGATCAATAT
>WGBJ01000378.1 GCA_015494385.1 Marinosulfonomonas sp. | reverse complement strand
GGGATCCATCGTTGTTCATGTACACAGGCGCTTGGATGCCGTTCGTGCCCATTTCGCGGAACTTCTCGTGCAGGGTTTTGCCTTCACGATGCGCTGCCACTTTGACCATGTTAAAGTCTTTGCGGCTACCGCGAGTGAACTTGGCTGCTTCTTCTGCAACGTCGTTCGAGTTTTCCCAGTCAAAGCCCTCGAAGCCCATCTTTCTGGCAAGCTGCGAGATGATCCACCAATCCGGTTTCGCTTCGCCCGGTGCATCATAGAACTTCTGATACAGACGAACGCGGCGTTCACCATTGGCCCGCAGGAAGTCTTCTTCGCCCCAGGTTGCGGCAGGGAAGATAATATCTGCGAACTGGTTGCCGATCGGATCGACCAGATAGATGTCCTGATTGATCACAACCATGCCACCACTATCAACGCGTGCCTTGAGGGTTTCAAGGATTTTCTCGCGGTTGATCGACTGGATCTGGTGCGGGTTGCCGCGTGTCAGCTCATGGAACCGTGCCGACAGTTGCTGGGAGCCCAGCATCGACTGGATCCATGTGGTCCCGATCACGTGGGCAAGGCGTGTGTGGCCTGCCATTGTGTAGGTATCGGTATCCAGTGCCCGACGGCGACGACCAGGCAGTTTCATTGGCGATTTGTTGCGGGGATACCCGCCACCACCAACACCACCACGCTGGTGACCACCGGCGCGACCAATCATCTGACCGGGACGGCCGCCTGCGCCAACGATGATACCCAGTGCCGAAATGGCCTGTGTATTACCTGTGTTGTTGGACCAGTAGAAGCCTTTTTCGATCATAACCGAAGTCTTCGGACGTGTGCCGTCATCTTTCGGTTTGGCCATCATTTCGGCAGCCATTTGAATTTTCGCAGCGTCTACGCCGGAAACTTCAGCAGCGGCATCCAGTTTGAACTCGTCCTGGGCCAGCAGCCACTTGGACCAATCCTCGAACCCTTTGGTCTGGAATTTGCCCCATGTGGTGCGCCACTGCCAAGGTGTGTTCCGTGTGCCCTGACCGAAGCCCGAGTTGGAACCCCACTTGTCGTTGACCCACTTCTCGATCCACTCTTTGTCCTGCCAGCCGTTTTCAACGATGATCCGTGCAATGGCGTTCACAACCAGCAAGTCGGTGCCGGGTGTCACGTCAAGCCACAGGCCGCCATTTTGCTCGGCAAAGGCAACACCAGCGGTTTTGCGCGGAACCATGAAGATGGCTTTCTGGCCACCCTGGATTGCCGGCATGATCCACTGTGTGAACAGGATGGTTTTGGTTTCGTAGGGGTCAGTACCGCAAATCAGCAGGGTGTCTGCATCTTTCCAGTCCTGATACGAAGCGCCAAAGTTATCAAAGCCCGCATCACGGAAACCAGGTGTCGAAGACACGTTGGACGGTGTATCGTGGAACGTAAAGTTGGCAGTATTGATCGAACGCAACGCATATTTGGTGATTGCGTATGTGTTTTCGATATACTGGTAGCTGTAGGTTTTCACACCGTAAGCGTTGGTGCCGTGCTTGGCGATAACGTATTTGCCGATTTCGGCAGCGATATCCAAAGCAAAGTCCCATGTCACCGGCTGAAGCAGACCATAGATCCGCATCATTGGCGATTTCAGACGATCGCGTGTCGGTGTTTCAGGATTGTAGCACTTCTGCGCAATACAGCCACCGCGAAGCGACGAGTCACCGTTTACGTTTACGGCTTCTGCGTCTTTGTCGGGGATGATCACAACGTGGTGCGGTTCGCCATCATGCAGCACGATGTTGTGCTGGTTGGGGGCAACCCACGGGCCAAGCGCCTGAACGGGGAAATCCTCGCCAAATGCGTTTTCCGCAGCCATTGCACCACCGTTTTTGCCGCCCTTAACGGGCCAACGGTAGACTTTGTAGCCACAGGCCACGATGCAGTAATCGCAGGCCGTGGTGATAACTTCCGCATCTGCCGGGGGCAGAGGGACGTTCTCGTCTGGGATGTAATATGGAGTTGACATGTTCTTCCTCTCCTTAACCGTGCAGGTTTTCTTTGCGGCCGAAAATCAGACCGAAGATTCCGGTGGCGTAGATATCGTCACCATCGAGTTCCAGCAGAACCTGCGGAAGGCTTTGGTAAGCCTGGCCGGAAATCAGGATGCCGTGGCGCGTCAAGTCGTAGGTCGACAGGTGCAGCGGGCAGGCGCCCAGTGATTTCGTATCGGGTTTATAGCTGTCGTAAAGCGAACCACCCTGGTGGGTGCAGGCATAGTTGAACGCGACGATATCTTCGTCAGGCCCAATGCCGCCGCCCGCTTTCACGCCCATTTTGACGATCATCGAGTCGGCATGTTCGCCTTCATCGGGGTAGGAGAAATCGAATGGTTTATCCAATTCCAGTTCCGACATTTTCGCGATCAGTTTACGCGGGAATTCGGTGATCTGCGCTGGCACTTCTTCGGCCATCGGGGTTCCCGGATTCATCGTGATCATGATCGTGGTTGTGACACCGGTGCTGATCAGGAAGTTGCGGCGGGAAACCAGGCATTTATGCCCGACTTCTTTGGCAATCTCCTTGCGGCGCTCGCCGGTCGGTTTTTGTAGTTCTTGTGACATATTAAATATCCTCTCCTGAAGGCTTACTCGGAAGCCAGCGCTTCGTAGGGTGGCAATTCGGGTGGATCGACACGCAGCTCGTCGCCGCTGAAGGCCTCAAGGAAGGCAACCAGCTGATCCATTTCCTCGTCCGTCAGGCCCAGAGGCTTGATCAGCTCGGATTTGGTCGAGGCTATGGTGCCATCGGTGAAATCGTTTTCACCACCACCGGCATTATAGAACTCTACAACTTCGCGCAGATCCCAGAATGAACCGTTGTGCATGTAGGGTGCCGTATACAGCGTATAGCGCAGAGGTGGCGTACGGAACTTGCCCATATGGTCCATCTCTTTGGTGCGGAAATACAGGCCCGGATCGTCCTTCAGTTTACGATACAGCTCTTGCGTCACACCTTTGGCATACAGCTCGTAACGGAAAGTGACCTGTGCAAGACCGTCTTCTTCCCAACGCTCTGCGGGCGGAACACCCAGGTTGTAGTAGTTTTCATCCGTGGCCTGCGCCCCGTTGTGGCACTGGATACAACCGGCCTTGCCGTTGAACAGCTCCATACCTGCAATCTGGTCTTCGTTCAGTGCAGATGTGTCGCCGGCCAGATATTTGTCGACGGGTGTGTCGTTCACAATCAGGGTGCGTTCAAAAGCAGCAATCGCGGCCCATGCATCGCCAATCAGCGGATACTCGGTGCCGAATACTTCTTTGAACCGGCGGCGATATTCAGGAATGAACGCCATGCGCGTTTCCATCACATCGTTTTCACCGTTACCGGCAACCGCACCTTTGGCAGCACTTGGTGCCTGCTTTTCAAGCGATGCGGCGGAACCGGCCCAGAACAACTGGCCCAGATAGGCTGTGTTGATCACGGACTGCGAATTGCGCCAGTGAACGGTGCCCGGATAACCACGCGACAGCGAGTCACCAAAGGCCCAACCCTGATCGGGTTCGTGGCAGGTTACACATGCTGTGGATGCGTCACCACCGATACGGGGATCCCAGAACAGGATTTTGCCCAGTTCGACTTTGGCATCAGACTGTTTGTTATCCAGCGGAATCGGGGGTTCACCCAGCGGTGCCAGCGGTGGGTATTTACCCATTTCCCCGGCGTTGACCATGGCTGCCGAAACTGCAACTGCAGCCACCCCAGCCATTAAGGTAAGTGTCTTTTTCATCGTTTTCATCAATCCTCTCCCGTCCTAGTTCGGCACTTCGCGCCAGTTTTCGATGGCGGGATAGTTGGTTGGAATTTCGTCTTCCCAGACATATTCCGGACCCGTCAGAGGATCACCGGAAAGCGCTTCGAGGAAGGCAATGAGGTCGGCTTGCTCCCCGCCAGTCAGGCCCAGTGGCTTGAGCCGCTCGTCTTTGTTTTCGTCAAGACCGCCCCCCATGTTGTAGAACGCTACAACTTCGGCCAGCGTCGACATCAAACCGTTGTGCATATACGGGGCTGTGTATTTCAGCTCGCGCAATGTCGGCGTATTGAACTTGCCGATATCGCTGCCATCTGCAGGATGACGAATGATCTGGGCACCAACATCGCGGCGCACGTTCATGTAGTTTTCAACACCCATAAAGCTTGCGAAAGCCGCATATGTCATATGACGCATCGGATCGCCCCAGATTTCGGGATTTTCCGGAACGCCGGTGTTATAGGCCTGATCATCTGTCAAACGCGGACCGTTGTGGCACTGGATACAACCGGCCTTGCCCTCGAACAGAGCCTGACCACGGGTTGCCGCTTCGGACATGGTGCCGGTATCGAAAGGTGCATTTTTCGAAATCAGCGTTTTCAGATACTCTGGAATTGCCTTGCGAACAGAACCGTTTGACGGTTCGCCGTAACCGGCCGCTTCGAACATTTCCACATAGACCGGATCCTGCTTGATGCGTTCCTGCATCAGACGCATATCCATGTTCATCATATAGTCTTCGGTGATGCTTTCACGGGTCACGTCATTCAGGTTTGTGCCCAAACGACCATCATGGAACCAGTTGGCCGCATTGGTTGTGTTCACCAGTGTAGGTGTGTTGCGGAACCCTTTGGAACCCGGATAGGCCAGCGACAGAGCCAGACCATCTGTAAAGGCTTTGTCAGGTTGGTGACATGTTGCACACGAGATAGCGGCATCGCCAGACAGACGCACATCAAAGAACAAACGCTTGCCCAGCGCTGCTTTGGCCTCGTTGATTTCGGGGCCTACGACAGGCCCAAGTGCCATGTCTTCAGCCGTTACCGGACCAGCAAGCACTGTGGCGCACATCAGTGCGGCCCCCAGCGTTACCGAACCGCTTTTGAACCGAGATATCTTCATCGATCTCCCTTTCTTATTGGAAATTAAATCCGACTCGTGGAGAGCGAGCCGAACGGTGTCTTGGACACAACGTCGCAGGGCGGGTGCCCTGCGTCATTGATAGCCATCAAGATTCCGTGATTTCGGGAATATTTTTGAAATTCCGTTTGCGCTTGGGCCAACTATTGTTGACTGAAACGCTTTCTTGCCCGCCAAGCGATGATCAGGAACAAGAACCCGGCAAGCAGGGCTGCGGCAATCGCGATCCCCATGATTCTGGTCGGGTTTTCCGTTGGTTCCAACAATATCCAGTACCATGTGGTAAAGCTGTTCTGGATGCCTTTTTCGCCGTTCACACCGTCCCATGCAGCAAAGGCAATCGGTGTGTAGACGCCTTCGGAAAACTGCAGATCCTCGGCGGCACCGGTTTCCAATGGCCGGCTAAAGACCACCTGCCATTGACCATCGGCCCACTCGCCTTTGGCGCTAAGGGCAGAGCTGTCTTCGCGGGGTTTGGGCGCTTTGTCCAAACCTGTTGCATCCATGATCACAGCCGATTCATCCGCCGCCGGTTCAACCGAAGGCGCGGTCCAGACCCACATATTGACGGGGTTCTTTTTGTCGCCTTGGCGGAAGTACGGCTTTTCATTGGTGCCGGACAGGGCGGCGGGGATTTGAACGGCGATTGCATCGCGCGTGGCCTCAACCCCTTCGATTGCATAGGCCTGCTCCAGTTCCGAACCGGGAACCGAATAGGTGCGGTCATCGACATCGACACGCATGGTGATGTCCGTGTCATTATAAAGGGCACGGACAGTGACAAATTCGGTCAGCGTGGTGAACAGGCGTGGCTCCTTGATAACATTCGGAGCCATGTTGAATGTCATGGCCGGCGCCGTATCCCACAGCGGATCGGCCGGATCGGTTGGCAGATCACCATCGACACGGATGGCCTTGATCACGGATTCCCCTTTGGAAACCGGAACCGCATTGTCACGCAGGGTCATAACATAGTTGGCCGTCGCCCAACGGGTTTCGATATCCAGTGCTGTTGTGTGTTCGGGCATTGGTGACGAAGGAATACCGACCGACAGACGCTGGAACACATCCTGCGCATCCAGTGTCACACGCCAGCTTTCGGGGTGGGTCAGATTGCGGGGCCAGATACGGTTGCCCGCATCATCCGCCAGCCGTTTGCCCGATGTGATATTGCCGCGCCCTTTCAGGCCGTGACAGTCGGCACAGATGCTTTCGAATGTTTTTTGGCCCAGCGCCAGCATCTCCGGTGTCGGGGCAGGCATTGCACCCATCTCGATCGGCCCTATCTCGTCCGGCTCGACATCATCCCAGTATCCCAGAACCTTGATCTTCTCGATCAGCCCGTCAACTTCGGCATCGGACAACAGGCCTTTCCATGCGGGCATGGCTGTGCCGGTCAACCCGTTCAGGATCGAGTTGCGCAGATCATCGTCGGTCGGGAATTCGGAATCCGAATTGGTGGTTTTGTATTTGAACAGACCAAGGGTGAAATCACGCGGCTTGGGATACATCCGGTCGGCCGCAACACCCAGACCATCGCCATCCACACCGTGACACTGCGAACAGCGTTTCATGTAAACCGCATCGATCTGTTCCTCGGTCAGCTTTGCATTGGGGTCTACGGGTGCCGTTTCGACAGCCACGTCGGTTTTCTCTTCCAACTCCCAGGAACGTGGCTCAAAGCCAGTGTAATCATAAAGGAACGAAATGATCTTCCACACTTCGTCTTCTTGCAGCATTTCCTCCCAGACCGGCATGGCGGACGCCCAAGGCGTGCCTTCGCGCGGCAGGCCGGGACCACCTTTGGTAATACGCCAGAACAGGAAGGATTCCTGCAACTGGGCAATCATGCCGACATCCTGAAAGTTGATCGGGCGCGGGTTGAAGGTTTTGGCGAAATGCCCCTCGCCGTTCAGCAAATCCCCGTGGCAATAGACGCAGTTCTTGTAATACAGATCCGCCCCTTCGGCGACGATGGCCTGATAATCCTCGGAGGTTTCGTCAAACTGTTCACGATACGGGTTTTGCAGTTTCAAAAGATCATAGGTCTTGCCATAGGCCCGCAGGCTGGACGGGGGCGCGGGGTGAACCGTGCGCAATTCCAGTGGCGATGTAACTGACGGCTTTACCATTCCGTAGGTCAGATAACCCACGCCACCAACCACAGCCGCAAAGGCAGCAATGCGGGGCAGCAGCATTTTAGGCGAGCCGAACAGCGACACCAGCGGGGCAAAAAACTGTGCCGCCATTTTGTTGTCAAACGTCACCACCAGTAACACAGCAACCGTGCAGATCACCATATACTGGATCAGCAGGGATGCGGGCACCGGCGGGTTCAGCACATAGGCGAAAACCACATAAAGAATGGTCAGCAGCAGAACCGACAGGAACAGGGGGTGTTTGAAAAAGCGCATCATATTCATCCCTTATTCAGGCAGATTCATGAGGTAATCGACAATCAACGACAGTTCGCTGTCATCCATCTGGTCGGCAAAATCATCCGGCATCATGTCGGCCTCGAACCCGTCGGCAATGATCGCATTCGGGTCAATGATGGCGGTTTTTACCTCGTCCGCCGTCATCCGTTTGCCGATCCCGTTCAGTTTCGGACCGATGTCGGCTTCCGAGCCGTCCAGATCGTGACAACCGGCACAGCCGAATTTGTCGATGGCTTCCAGACCGGTGGTGGCCAGTGGCTCTTCTTTGCTATCATCAGCGGCGGGGGCCGCATCGGGCAGCGCCATCAGATAATCGGTCAGAACCAGCAATTCGCTGCCGCGCAGGGATTCGCCAAAGTCGGCGGGCATGAAATCTGCCTCGTATCCCTCGGCAATCACCGCGTTCGGATCGATGATCGATTCAATCACCTCGGCGCGTGTCATCCGTTTGCCGATCCCGTATAGCGACGGGCCAAGGTCGGCACCGCTGCCGCCCAGATCGTGACACGAAGCACAGCCGTATTCATCCACAATCGCCTCGCCGGATGTCAGCAGCGGCGCGGGTTCCCCGCCGCCTGCCGCCGGTTCTTCTGCCACAGGCGCATCATCGGCACTGGGCAGGGGAACGGTTGGCTCCAGCCCGGCCAGATCTTGCAAAAACGCAGTGACCGCGTTCATTTCCACATCATTCAATTCAATCGGCGGCATGTTGACTGTGGGCATGGGCGATTCAGTATCGTTGGTGCCCTTTTTGCCGAACCCTTCGACAACATAGGCCGACGGGGCCACCATTGATTCATGGATATATTCCTCGATCGCCTTGGGCCCCTCTTTACCAGCGGCCACACCTTTGTAACGTGGATCAGCCAGACGGGCGGGATAGGTCGCCGCCATGTCCATTTCCAGCGTGTCAGGCGCACGGCCCATGCCGTTGTGACACAGGGTGCATGTGCCCTTGCCTTTGAAAATGCTTTCGCCAAGGGCGATGAAACCGTCCATATCCAGACCCTCGGTCGAAACCTCGACCGGCTCGGATGTATCAGGAACCACCTGCGGCAACATATGGGCGAACCCCATATACCCCAGCAGCAAAAGAACGCTGAAACCGATAACGCGAAGGAAAGTCATGCTGCGTCCTCCGTTCCTTTTTGCTTGGTCTGGCCAAGCCGTGACAGCCAGAACACAAAGACCATGATCGCCATAAAGCCAAGGGTGATCGCGGTGATCACATTGCCCGCATCCCCCAGCGTCGGGATGTAGTTTTCAGGCGAATTGTCTTTCATCACCGTATAAACATGCCAGTTGGTGCGCAGCGACGAACGGATATAACCCATCAAGCCCATCAACCATGTAAAGGCCACCGGCAGCACGAACAGTGCGTATTGCGACCGCTCGGTCATGCGGCCCCAATGGACCTTTTCGGCCTTGGCCCCGCGCAGCATAAACATGTCGATTATGACCGACCCGATGATGATGGTCAGCGTGCTGACCACCTGCGGCACCGAAGCGCCAACCTTGTAAACCGTCGGGGTGATATAGCCGTAGATACCCGCGCCAACGATGTTGATAATACCGACCACATACAGCGCCACCACGATCATATTGCCGGATTTGGCCCAGCTGACAGTCGGGATACGGGACGAGCGGTAAAACAGCTGGAACGACATAAAGGTAAACACCAGCATCAGGTTCACAGCGGTATTTTTGGCCGGCATAATCCCCAGCGGGCCAAGGATTTTGTGGTGTGTGCCGCCAAGGTTCTGGATTTCATTGGCCGTCAGGATCAACGTGTGCGGCGTCAGCCAGACAAGGAAACCGCCAACAATCACCACCGCGATATATTTTACATATTTCGCATATTGCGCCCCGCGATCCGTGCGCATCAGGCCCGACCACAGGTAATAGTTCGCCGCCAGCATGATCGTCCCGATCAGCACCGCCTGAATGATAAACAGCCACGCCAGAATCCCGCCCATCGCGGTGATCCCCATCTGCTGGGAATAGGCGTAAATCTCGGCCATCAGCCAGTAACCGGCGAACGGCAAAGGGAGGAACCCAAGGATGGCGATAAAGTTCGAGGTATAGCCCATCCAGTCGTAATGCGCTTTCTTCTCGGGGTCTTTTTCGGCCAGGAACATGTAAGCGGCATAGCCCCCCACAATCGCACCGCCATAAGCGATATTGGCAAGGAAACGGTGCAGGTTCAGCGGGTTCCACAACGGGTTGCGCGTGGCCTCCCATACGGTGCCGGTGACGGCCCCCGTCGGATCAACGCCAGCGGGCGACATCATAAAGCTGACCCATGCGTTGGCGATGAACATCAGTGTCAGGCCAACCGTGTTCAGCAACAGACCGATCGACATATGATACCATTTGCGATTGCCGCGCCGCAGGGCATCCCATGAATAAAAGTAGACATAAAGCGTGATGGATTCGAGGCCGAACAGCATGGCATAAATCAGCATCTGCCCACGGAAAACCCTGACCAGATATTCCATCAGGTGCGGGTAGAACACCAGCAGAGACAACAACAACCCACCGCCAACCAAGGCGGTCAGCGAATAGGCGGCCATTGTGATTTTCATGAATTCACGCGCCATGTTGTCGAAGCGGTCATCGCCGGTAACAACGCTCATAAATTCGGTTGCGATCGCGAACAGCGGCACCGCCAGAACAAACGCGGCAAGGAACAGGTGCATCTGCGCCGCGCTCCAGACAACTGTGCGCGCACTTACGCCGCCAATCAGCGGATAATCCAGCCGCGAGGGCTTTGGTGCCCCTTCAAGCACTGCAGCCGCTTCATCGGCAGCCGCAAACACAAGATCGGGCGAGACAAGTAGAACAAAGGCAGCAAACAGGGCCAGCAGGTGAGATAGTTTCATAGCAAAGCCCCCCCTAAACCGGCATCAGGTCAGCGCCGACAGGCAGCCCCTGACTTTCCATGATCGATTTGTCGATGAAGTAGAAAACAGCGACCCAGACAACCAGAGCCACCACAAATACCAGCCACTTGTTTCCCAACATACGGACTTCCTTATTGTTCTTTTTCCGTCAGCGCGCGCTAGTGATGGATCGCGACAATCCCGTGGTCGTACAGCAGCAGCCACCAGAAAAAATACAGCATAGCGACAGCGGTCAGTGTAAAAACCAGCTTGCCCAACAGTGTGTTTTCGTTCTTTCCAGACATGTTCCCTGCCATTTCCATTCACGCAACCCGCGCATTCCCAGGTCGTTGCAGAACAGCACAGTCAGGTTTTTCTGTAATTGATGGCCATCAAGGTTCGGGTGTTTTGTGGGTTTGCCAGACCCTAAAACGCCACTCCGCAGGATTCAGAGATCCGGCTGCGCAGGCGGGTCATATAATCCGGCATTGGCTCGTCTTCTTCGCGGGGCACCAGAAAGATCAACTTGGCCGCGATGATATAGGGGCGGCGCTCTTTGCCCTCGCCCGGTGTCGGGCTTGTCAGGATTTCCTCAACAATCGCAACTGTTTGCGCAGGCTTTTCGCAGAAACGGGGCAGCGCGGATTTGTTTGCATACCAGTCGGCGCTGTTGAAAATGAACAGCATCACAACCGCTGTCAAAGCAAAGACAATCAGAATCCGGTGCATATTCATTCCCCTTGCTGTGACTTCCTGCAGTGGATGCTGTTTCACAAATCCATCCACGATACACCAGCACAGCCCTGCAATTGTTACAATTCTTTACATCTCGCAACGCAATGTAACGGTTTCAAAATCATGACGAAACATCCCCCCTCTAGGGTTCATATCTGAAATTGGTGGCCAGGTACGTCCTGAAAGCCGCTGAATATGTAAGGATACATACCGGAAATGAGCACCCTTCCCGCCGTTAAATGCCAAAACTGTACGCTCTATACAGAAGCCGGCAGCCTATGCGCGCAAATCACTTCTGACGAGCTGGACAACCTGAGCGAAAAATCCCGCATCGCCACCCTGAAACGGGGCGAAAGCATTGATACCGAAGAATTGCTGATGTGGCCGATCATTGCCATTTCATCCGGCGTTATCAGCCTGCAACACCTGCTGGAGGACGGGCGCAAAACCATTGCCGCGTTTTTCATGCAGGGCGATATCATCGACATGCGTGGCATTTCCAGCCGCAACCGCGGCCATCTGATCGCCCTGAACAAGGTCAACCTGTGCCGCCTGTCACCTGCCGCGTTTGAAACGATAATCGAAACAAACACCGACGCCCAGCACGTCGTCTGGGACAACCTGCGCAAACAGACCTACCGCGCGATTGACCACTCGGCCGATCTGGCCAAGAAACACGCGCTGGAAAAACTGGCATCGTTCATCTTCGAATGCAAACGCCGCCAGACCGTTACCCTGTCGGAGAACTGCGTAACCATTCCCGTCCGGCGTGTTGATCTGGCCGAATATCTGGGGATGCAGCCCGAGACCGTCAGCCGTTGCTTCAAAGATCTGGAAGAACGCGGGATTATCAAATTCAACGGCATCTCGAACATCCGGCTATTAAAGGCCCCCACCCTGCGGCGCATTGCGAATGGTGACAGAAATGCAGATGCAATCCAGCATCCATCTAAAAACAAATTCAAAGTCCTTAGCTTTGGCTGATACCGGCAAGACCGGGATTTTGCTGATCAATCTGGGCACACCCGAGGCAACGGACTATCGTTCGATGCGCCGGTATCTGAAGCAGTTCCTGTCCGACAAACGTGTGGTCGAATCCAGCGGGCCGATCTGGTGGCTGGTGCTGAACGGAATCATCCTGCGCAAACGGCCAAAGACCAGCGGGCGGGCCTATGATCTGATCTGGAACCGTGAACTGGATGAATCACCCCTGAAAACCGTGACCCGCTCACAAGCGGATGCGCTGGCGAAAATGTTTGAGGGCAAAGCCAATGTCGTGGTCGATTGGGCTATGCGTTATGGCAAACCCTCTATCGACGATGTTTTGCAACGGCTGACGGATCAGGGATGTGACCGCATCCTGCTGTTCCCGCTTTATCCGCAATACAGCGGCGCCACGACCGGCACGGCCATGGACAACGTGTTCGATGTCTTGAAAACCATGCGCCATCAGCCCGCGATCCGCAGTGTCGCCCCCTATTACGACCACCCCGCCCACATCAAGGCGCTGGCCGACAGTATCCGCGCCCATCATGCCGCGCTGGAATGGGAGCCGGAAGTCACCATTGCATCCTTGCACGGGCTGCCTGTGGATTTTGTGAAAAAGGGGGATCCCTATCAGGATCAATGCGAAGCCACGGTCGCAATGCTGCGCGAGGAACTGGGTTTTCCCGACTGGAAACTGCTGCTGACCTATCAGTCACGATCAGGCCGGACAGAATGGTTAACACCCGATACCGAGGAAACAGCCATAGGACTGGCCCATGACGGGATCAAAAACCTGACAATTATTGCCCCCGGTTTCGCCACGGACTGTATCGAAACACTGGAAGAATTACACATCCGCGCCGTGGATGCTTTTCTAAAGGCGGGTGGTCAGAACTGCTCTGTTATCCCCTGCCTGAATGATAGTGCAGATTCGATCAACATGCTGAAAACGCTTATTGATTCGAATCTTCACGGGTGGGTTTAACCCGAAGCACTACACCCTGATTAACCCGCCGGATTTTTCGCCGCACCCGCTATTTGCGGGGTTTACTTGACAATTCTTGTCCGCTAATCATATTCACGATTACGAATATGTTGGGAATTCGCCCTTCCAAAATTGACGCTGCTGCCGCAAGATAGGGGAAATCCGTCTAAAGCACTGGCCAAAGGACACCGGAAATGAAACTCTCGCTGCCTCTTATTATTACTTTGCTTGGTGCAACAATCGCCCATGCAGAAACCCTGACACTGGAACCACAGCCGATTACCGAATGGAAAGCGGTCTACGGTGTGATCGAAACCCGTGACCGGGTGCCGGCACGGGCACGGATTGGCGGCACGATCGTGGAACTGCTGGTCACCGAAGGCGACATGGTCAGCGAAGAGCAGAAGATTGCCGTGATCAAAGACGACAAGCTGGAGTTCCAGCTGGCGGCACTGGATGCCCAGATTTCCGCCCTGAGAGCCCGCCTGAAAACTGCGGTCGAGGATCTGGAGCGTGGTCAGGAACTGATCAAGCGCGGCACCATCACAGCCCAGCGCCTTAGCCAGCTACAATCGCAAGTCGATGTGCTGAACGGTGAAATCCGCGGGGTCGAGGCCCAGCAACTGGTGATCAAACAACAGGTTTCCGAAGGCGACGTTCTGTCCCCCGAGGCCGGCGTGGTCCTGTCGGTTCCACCCTCCAAGGGCTCGGTGATCAATCCGGGCGAAACCGTTGCCGTGATTGGCGGCGGCGGGTCATTCCTGCGCCTGTCTGTGCCCGAACGCCATGCGGCCAACCTGCACGAAGGCGATAAAATCGAAATGAGCGACGGCCAGAGCGGCACCTTGGCCAAGGTCTATCCGCAAATCGAAAACGGACGGGTGCTGGCCGATGTCGAAGTCCCCGGACTGAACGACCGTTTTGTCGGACGCCGCGTTCCCGTGCGCCTGCCTGTTGGCGAGCGCAAGGCATTACTGGTGCCGGCAGCGGCTGTCTCCATGCATGGTGGCATTGATTTTGTTACCCTCGAACTCAACGGCGAAGAAATGCGCCGCGCTGTGGTTCTGGGGGCAACCGTTATTCGTGACGGTGAGGTCTGGAAAGAAGTACTGACCGGCGTTGTTGCTGGCGATAAACTGGTGAACAGCCATGAATGATAGTCATATCGGACAAACGGGCGCGCTGGGCATTGCCGGCCGCCTGACCCGTAATTTCATCACCTCGCCCCTGACGCCACTATTCCTGCTGGCGGCATTTGCTGTCGGGTTGATCGCCCTTGCCAGCCTGCCACGCGAGGAAGAACCACAGATTTCCGTCCCGCTGGTGGACATCCACGTTCAGGCCGCCGGTCTGAAAGCCGAAGACGCGGTAAAACTGATCACCGAGCCGCTGGAAAACATCGTCAAAGGTATTGATCAGGTCGAGCATGTCTATTCCTCGACCCGCGACAATCAGGTGATGGTGACGGCGCGATTCCTTGTCGGCGTTGATTCCGAAACCGCCATTTTGCGCGTCTATGACAAACTGCGCGCCAATATGGACCGTGTTCCTGTCGGCATCCCCGATCCGTTGGTTGTGGGCCGCGGGATTAACGATGTGGCCATTGTCACCCTGACGTTCTCGCCGAAACCGGGGCAGGACGCGATGACGGCCAATGACATTACCCGCATTGTCCGCGAAGTGAATTCCGAGATTGCCAAAATCGACGATGTCGGTCTGACTTTCATCGTTGGCGAAACCTCGGATGCGCTGCGCGTGGCCCCCGACCCCGAAAAACTGGCGCTTTATGGTGTGACGCTGCAACAGCTGGTGGGCAAGGTTCAGGGCGCCAACTCGGCCTCGCCTGCTGGAACAGTGCGCGATAATGGTGAACAGATCGCCTTTATTCTTGGCGAAACCCTGTCGACCCCTGACCAAATCGGCAACCTACTGCTAACCTCGCGCGACGGGCGGCCTGTCTATGTGCGCGATGTGGCTGACGTTTCCTATGCAATTGATCTGGACGAAGTCCACGTTGCCACCCTGCACCGTGCCGACAATGGAGAAATTGAACGCCTGCCAGCCGTAACATTAGCTATCGCCAAACGTGCAGGGTCAAACGCCGTTAAGGTTGCCGAGGCCATCCTTGAAAAGGTGGAGACGCTGGACGGCACCCTGATCCCCGACACGATGGAAGTCGAAATCACCCGCGATTACGGTGAAACGGCAGATGAAAAGGCCAACGAACTGCTGTTCCATCTGGGTCTTGCCACCGTATCCATCGTGGCATTGGTATTCATCGCAATCGGCTGGCGCGAGGCTGTGGTGGTCGCCGTTGTCATCCCGATGACCATCCTGATGACGCTGTTTGCGTCGTGGTTGATGGGCTATACCCTGAACCGCGTGTCGCTGTTTGCGCTGATCTTTTCCATCGGGATTCTGGTGGACGACGCGATTGTCGTCATTGAAAACATCGCCCGCCACTGGGGGATGCAGAAAAAAGGCCATAGCCGCTTTGGTGCCGCAATCAATGCCGTGGCCGAGGTCGGGAACCCGACCATCGTCGCCACCCTGACCGTGGTGGTGGCCCTGCTGCCAATGCTGTTTGTGTCCGGCCTGATGGGACCATACATGAGCCCCATTCCCGCCAATGCCTCGGCCGCGATGATCATTTCGTTCTTTGTGGCGGTGATGGTTACCCCGTGGCTGATGATGAAAATCGCCGGCGGGGCGGAAATGCACCATGATGAAGCCGCCGAAGCGGGGGGACGACTGGGGAAACTTTACTCGATCGTTGCCCGCCCGCTGCTGCGCTACAAGATTGTCAGCCTTGCGTTTTTGCTGATTGTCGTTGCGGCATCCTTCGGGTCTTTGGCTGTGCTGTACACCAAGGACGTAACAGTAAAACTGCTGCCCTTTGACAACAAATCCGAACTGTCTGTGGTCATTGACCTGCCCGAAGGCGCCTCGGTCGAGGCGACAGATGCGGTGGCACAACAGGCTGCAAAAATCGCGCTTGGCCTGGACGAGGTTGTCTCGGCCCAAACCTATTCCGGCACCGCCTCACCGTTCAATTTCAACGGTCTGGTGCGCCACTATTTCCTGCGCCAACTGCCGGAACTGGGCGACGTGCAGATCAATCTGCTGCCCAAAGGCGAACGTGAACGGACCAGTCACGAAATTGCGCTGGAATTGCGCGAATTGCTAAGAGCGATGGACGTTCCCCCGGGAACCAACATCAAAACAGTCGAGCCGCCCCCCGGCCCGCCTGTCATCTCGACCCTGCTGGCCGAAGTATACGGCCCGGATGCCGAAACGCGCCGCGAGGCCGCACGCCGTATCCGTCAGGCCTTCGAGGCGGTGCCCTATATCGTCGATGTTGACGACAGCTTTGGCGTGCAACCACGCCAGAAACGCGCCGAACTGGTGGCCGATGATCTGGAATTCTACCACGTTCAGGAAAGCGATGCGCTGGACACTCTGCGGATGCTAAACAGCCAGATCACTGTGGGCTATTCCCACCGCGGCAAGGGCCGTCAGCCGATCCCGATCGTGGTTGGCCGCGAACGCGGTGATCGTGTGATCGACGAACGTATGCTGGCCACACCTGTGCCAACCAATGTGCTGCCGGGTGATCGCGGTGTTGTCGAACTGGGCGATGTGGTGCGGATCGTCGAAGAACACGCGTCTTACCCGATCTTCCGCCACAACGGCCGCTACGCCGAAATGGTCATGGGTGAAATGGCCGGCCGGTACGAAGCGCCGCTTTACGGTATGCTGGCCGTCGCGGACGAGTTGGACAAGATGGACTGGTCCGATATGGAAAAACCCGAAATCAGCCTGCACGGAATGCCCACAGAAGAGGAAAACGTTACCCTGCTGTGGGATGGCGAATGGGAGGTCACATGGGTCACTTTCCGCGACATGGGTGCCGCTTTTGCCGTGGCGCTGCTGGGTATCTATATCCTTGTGGTGGCCCAATTCGGATCGTTCCGCCTGCCGCTGGTCATCCTGACCCCGGTGCCGCTGACCTTCCTTGGCATCATGTTCGGCCACTGGCTGTTCAACGCCCCCTTCTCGGCCACGTCGATGATCGGCTTTATCGCGCTGGCGGGGATTATCGTGCGTAACTCGATCCTGCTGGTCGATTTCATCAGAAACGAGGGTGAAGGCCGCGTCGATCTGGATATCCTGATCGCGGCAGGGGCCACCCGCTTCAAACCGATCCTGCTGACCGCGATTGCCGCCATGATCGGCGCCGCTGTGATCCTGTCCGACCCGATCTTTCAGGGGCTGGCGATTTCGCTGCTGTTCGGGTTGCTGACATCGACACTGCTGACCGTGCTGGTCATTCCAGCCATCTACCGCGTGTTCAAAATGTAGGCAAAATAAAGGGGAGCGTTGTTGGCCCACCGCTCCCCTTCTGCTATCCGGTTTTGCCGAAACAGAACCGGATAATTCTGTTAGCGCTATCATAGACAATACATCAACCTTGGACAAGACGAAATTTTGTCTGTAACAAGTGTGTAAACGCCATAACAGGAAATTCATTCGTGTCATCGCCGTCCACACCGCCCAAACGCCCGCTCACCCTGCGCGACGTCTCCGAGGCTTCGGGCGTGAGCGAAATGACCGTCAGCCGTGTTTTGCGCAACCGCGGCGATGTATCGGACGCCACCCGCCTGAAAGTCACCGAAGCCGCCAAACGGCTGGGATATGTGCCCAACAAGATCGCCGGCGCACTGGCCAGCCAGCGGGTCAATCTGGTGGCGGTGATCATCCCGTCCCTTTCGAACATGGTATTCCCCGAGGTGCTGACCAGCATCAACGAGGTGCTGGACGAAACCCCGTTACAGCCGGTGTTCGGCGTCACCAACTACCTGCCCGAAAAAGAAGAATCCGTGCTGTTTGAAATGCTGTCGTGGCGCCCCTCGGGTGTGATCATCGCCGGTCTGGAACATACCGATGCCGCCCGCGCCATGATGCGCAACGCCGATGTGCCGATTGTCGAGATCATGGATCTGGACGGCGACCCGATAGATGCCATTGTCGGCGTCTCACAACGCCGTGCAGGCCGCGAAATGGCCGAAGCAATCATCAAGGCAGGCTATCGCAACATCGGCTTTATGGGCACCAACATGCCGCTGGACCACCGCGCCCGCAAACGGTTTGAAGGATTTAGCGAAGCCTTGGCCGATGCCGGAATCGAGATTGCCGATCAGGAATTCTATTCCGGCGGCTCGGCACTGGTAAAAGGCCGCGAGATGACCGAGGCCATTTTGAAACGCTCACCCGGTCTGGATTTCCTGTATTATTCCAATGACATGATCGGTGCTGGCGGGTTGCTCTATTGTCTGGCCAACGGCATCGACGTGCCCGGACAGGTCGGTCTGGCAGGGTTCAACGGGGTTGAACTGTTGAACGGATTGCCCAAACAACTGGCCACAATGGACGCCGAACGCCATAAAATCGGCCGCGCCGCCGCTGAAATCATCGCCGCCCGTTCCCGTGGCGAAGATGCGCCACAGCGGGTTGAACTGATGCCCAAGCTGCAATTCGGCGATACGTTAATACGCTCTTGACCTTCCACCAACTGGAACCCCTATCTGTGGTGTGTAACAACGATTCCACAGGTGTGCCATGAGCGATCTTAAAACCCTATCCCTGCAAGTCACCGGCCTGAACTGCGCCTCTTGTTCAGGGCGTGCCGAAAAAGCGCTGAATGCAGTTGAAGGCGTGGAAACGGCGACCGTCAATCTGGCCGCCGAAACCGCGCAGATCACCTATTCCGATCCGGCCACCACCGAAACCCTGACCACCGCACTGGCCGATGCCGGCTATCCCGCCGCAACGCAGGAAGTGACGCTGGAAATCGAGGGCATGTCTTGCGCGTCCTGCGTAGGCCGTGTCGATCGGGCGTTGGCGGCAGCAGATGGTGTGCTGGATGTGTCGGTCAATCTGGCCACCGAAACCGCGACAATCCGCTATGCGAGCAAGGCCACCGATGTGGCCACCCTGATCAAAATCGCCACCGACTCGGGTTATCCCGCCAAAGTGAAATCGGGCGATCAGGCCGATGTTGACGACAAGGCCGAGCGCAAGGCCGAAGAAATCAGTCACCTCGGGCGGCTGACCATCATCGCCGCGATCCTTGCCTTTCCGGTGTTTGCCGTCGAAATGGGTGGCCACTTCATCCCCGGTGTGCGCGACTGGGTGAATGCCACCATTGGCGAACAGAACAGCCGCTACATACAATTCATCCTGACCACGCTGGTGCTGTTCGGACCCGGCCTGCGGTTCTACAAACTGGGCATCCCCGCCCTGCTGAAAGGCGCGCCGGAAATGAATTCTCTGGTCGCGCTTGGCACCGCTGCCGCCTACAGCTTTTCGGTGGTGGCCACCTTCCTGCCGAATGTTTTGCCCGAAGGCACCGCCAATGTCTATTTCGAAGCCGCCGCCGTGATCATCGTCTTGATCCTGCTGGGCCGATACCTCGAGGCCCGCGCCAAGGGGCGCACCGGCGAGGCGATCCGAAAACTGGTCGGCCTGCAGGCCAAAACCGCACGGGTTGAACGGGGTGGCGAGGTGGTGGAACTGCCACTGGACCAGATCGTGCAAGGCGACATCATCCATGTGCGCCCGGGCGAAAAGATCGCGGTGGATGGGCAGGTGATCAGCGGCCATTCCTATGTCGAGGAAAGCATGATCACCGGCGAGCCGGTACCGGTTGAAAAATCCGAAGGCGCCGAAGTGATCGGCAGCACCATCAACGGCGAAGGTGCTTTGGTGTTTCGGGCCACCAATGTCGGCGCCGATACGGTGTTGGCGCAGATCATCCAGATGGTCGAGCAGGCGCAGGGGGCCAAGCTGCCGATACAGGGGCTGGTCGATAAAATCACCGCCATCTTTGTGCCGATCGTGCTGGTTCTGGCCGCGCTGACCGTGCTGGTCTGGTTGATCTTCGGCCCTGATCCGGCCCTTGGCTTTGCGCTGGTCGCGGGGGTGTCCGTGCTGATCATCGCCTGCCCCTGCGCGATGGGTCTGGCCACGCCGACCTCGATCATGGTGGGCACCGGACGGGCCGCCGAAATGGGCGTGTTGTTTCGCAAGGGCGACGCACTGCAAATGCTGCAAGAGGCGCGCATCGTGGCGCTGGACAAAACCGGCACCCTGACCGAGGGCCATCCCGAACTAACCGATTATTCCATCTCCAAAGGGTTTATGTATGACGATGTTCTGCGCATTGCAGCCGCCGTAGAAAGCACATCGGAACACCCGATTGCCAAGGCGATTGTGCGGGCGGCCAAGGCGAAAAACATGACCTTGCCGATGGTGGATGATTTCACCTCGATCACCGGATACGGGGTGCAGGCAACGGTGGACGGCAAACAGGTTCTTATCGGCGCCGACCGCCTGATGACCCGCGAAAACATCCCGCTGAAGGGGTTTCAGGCGCAGGGCGATGCCTTGGGCAAAGACGGCAAAACGCCGCTTTATATCGCGATTGACGGGGTGGCTGCGGCGGTGCTTGCCGTGTCGGACCCGATCAAACCAACGACCCGCGAGGCGATCAAGGCGCTGCATGATCTGGGACTGAAGGTGGCAATGATCACCGGCGACAACCAGGGCACCGCGAACGCGATTGCCGCCGAATTGGGTATTGACCATGTGGTGGCCGAAGTTCTGCCAGACGGCAAAGTCGCGGCACTGGAAGAGTTGCGCAATGGCGGCACCAAGCTGGCCTATGTCGGTGACGGCATCAATGACGCGCCTGCGCTGGCCACAGCGGATGTGGGCATCGCCATTGGCACCGGCACAGATGTGGCGATTGAAGCGGCCGATGTGGTGCTGATGTCGGGGGATCTGAACGGGGTGGTAAACGCATTCGACATCAGCCAGCGCACCATGCGCAACATCAAACAAAACCTGTTCTGGGCGTTTGGTTATAACGTGGTGCTGGTGCCTGTGGCGGCGGGGGTTCTGTATCCGTTTTACGGCATCCTGTTGTCGCCGATGTTGGCCGCGGGGGCAATGTCGCTATCCAGTGTGTTTGTGCTTACCAATGCGCTGCGTTTGCGCTGGGTGAAACCGGCGCAGGCAAACACGGGCGCGGCGCAGGAAAGCCATGTGTCATCTGGCTTGCAAACCTCGCCAGCCGAGTAGCATTGCAGAATTTTATTTGCGCACAGGGGAAACCTGTGCGCAAATTGCGGGCATATACAAGCAGGAATTCCCGATGCCCGATGACAATCTATACAACCTGTTCCGCAGCCGTTTCCCAGCTGACCGGAACGCCACGTTTCTGGAACACGCCCGCGGCAGCACATCCTTTGCCGATCTGGACGACCAATCCGCCCGCCTGTGCAAAGTTCTGAAGGCAAACGGCGTCACCAAAGGCGACCGCGTGATCGTGCAGGTCGCCAAATCACCCGAAGCTGTGATGCTATACCTTGCCTGCCTGCGGGCCGGCGCTGTTTTCATCCCGCTGAACACTGCCTACACGACCCGCGAAGTGGCTTATTTCGTGCAGGATTCAGGCCCCCGCGTAGTGGTTTGCGATCCGGCTGCCAAAGCCGATATTACCACGGTTTGCAACACCGGAACCGCCATTATGACACTGGATGCCAACGGCAATGGCACCCTGATTGACCAGATGGAATCTTCCAGCCCCGACCCTGAAATTACCCCCTCCAAACTGGATGAACTGGCCGCAATCCTGTATACGTCCGGCACCACCGGCCGCTCCAAAGGGGCGATGCTGACCCATGACAATCTGGCCTCGAACGCGCTGGTGCTGCATGAATACTGGCAATGGCAACCGGATGATGTGCTGCTGCACGCCCTGCCGATTTTCCATGTGCACGGGCTGTTTGTGGCGCTGCATTGTGCGTTGCTGAACGGCTCCAAGGTGATCTTTCACAGCGGGTTCGATGTGGATGCGATCATCCGCGATCTGCCGCGCTCAACCGTGCTGATGGGGGTGCCCACCTTTTACACCCGCCTGCTGGATACGCCCGAATTCAGCGCCGAAACCTGCCGCAATATGCGCCTGTTCATCTCGGGGTCCGCCCCGCTGCTGCCTGAAACCTTTGCCGAATTCGAGGCCCTGTCCGGCCACACCATTCTGGAGCGATACGGCATGACCGAAGCGGGCATGATCACCTCGAACCCCTATGATGGCGCCCGGATTGCCGGCACCGTGGGCTATGCCCTGCCCGGTGTGTCTGCGCGTGTGGCGGATGAAAACGGGCAGGAAATACCGC
>WGBJ01000377.1 GCA_015494385.1 Marinosulfonomonas sp. | reverse complement strand
TTTCTGCAATTGCGGAAAACTCTGTGTCGCTCATTTCGGGCGAGAGGTGGGATGGAAGGTGCATTGTTATGCAGCCTCCGTATTCTCGGAGGGGAGCGCCGCTGTCAGAGCAAGGATACGGACCATACGTTCCCCCGCAATCATCAGGGCACTTACAAATGCCTGTTCATTGTCGGCAGCCATTTCCGGCGGCGGCTGTAGCTCGGATTTGTTGACCGCGAGTATGTCCGACACCGCATCAACAAGCAGTCCGACAGTTTCAACACCCGTATGAACGACGATAATAACATTACGCTCTTTTGTGTCGGTGCGCCCCATACCCAGACGGTCGGCAAGGTCGACAATTGTTAACACGGTGCCGCGCAGATTGATGACCCCGCGGACAAAGTCTGGGGCGTGCGGTAGCGGCGTGGCTTTGCTCCACCCCCGGATTTCACGAACAGACATTATGTCAATTGCATACTCCTGCCCGCCGACCCGAAAGGTCAGGAGCTCGATTTCGGCAGGTTCAATTGTGGTTTGTGTGTCGGTCATTTGATTATCCTGCAAGTCTGAGATCGGATTTAAGGGAACGCGTGCGGCCGTCGGCGTTTGCGACAACATCAACAGGGTCGAGGATCAGTGCTATTTTTCCGTCGCCCAGAATTGTTGCGGCCGCAACACCCGGAACACGCCCGAATGTGTCCTGAAGGCCTTTGATAACCACCTGCCTCTGGTCCTGAATGGAATCGACAACCAGTGCGGCGTGATTTCCATCCTCCTGGGCAATCAAGAGCGCAATCGACCCTACATAGCTTTCAAGCGGAGATCTGAAACCGAGTTCAAAACCCAGGTCGAGTAGCGGGACAAAGCTGTCCCGGACCTTGATAACATTTGTTTGGGGACCAAGGGCACGAATGTCCGGCCCCATAAGCGTAAGGGTTTCCGTGATTGTGCTTAGTGGAACAACCAGTGTCTGGTCGGAAACGTCGATCACCATTCCGTCCAGTACGGCAAGGGTCAAAGGCAGGCTGATTGTGAAAACTGTGCCTTTCCCCGGATTGGACTGGATCGTGACGCGGCCACCAAGGGCCAGGATGGCACTTTTGACGACATCCATACCAACCCCGCGACCGGACAGATCGGAAACCTCGCTTGCTGTTGAAAAACCCGGCATAAACAGCAGGTTGTCTATCTCGCTGTCGCTGAGTTGCGCATTTTCGGGTACAAGCCCTTTTTCGATAGCGATCTGCAGTACACGGTCACGGTTAATGCCGGCGCCATCATCGGAAATTTCAACGATCACACGGCCGGACCTGTGGCCTGCGGAAAGAGTGACAATGCCCTCTTCTGGTTTGCCCGCGGCAATACGGTCTTGTGGTGTTTCAATTCCGTGATCGACGGCATTACGGATCATATGGGTTAGCGGATCGGCCAATCGCTCGATTACAGTTTTATCCACCTCGGTTGCGTCGCCTTCGGTTTTCAGGCGCACGGATTTCCCGACCATGGATGAGGCTTCGCGCACGATCCGGCTCATCCTCTGGAACAGGGATTTTACTGGCTGGGCGCGGATCATCATCACGCTGTCCTGAATGTCGCGGGTCAGCTGCATGAATTCATCCAGCCCTTCCGATACCTTGGAATTGGTCTGGAGGCCTGTTTCCATCACGCTTTGCGAAATCATGGCCTGATTGATCACAAGTTCACCGACAAGGTTTACCAGCCGGTCGATCCGTTCCAGATCAACGCGCACAGTGGGGCGGGGTTTGGTTGATTTGGAGGCGGATGGTGCCGGTTTTTTGGCAGGAGCAGAGGACGTTACGGGGGCGGGTGCGGTTTTGACATCCGCTACATCGTCTGGCTTGAGTGCGACCGAGGCTTCGGGGGATATGTCCGAATCCTGTGGCGGATTAAATGATACATCGGCTGTGGCACCCTCATTTGTTGTCGATGGTGAAGAGGGGGCATCGGTTGGTGGCAACCCGGGACCGGGTTTTCCCGGGCCGGTGATGGTTAATGTGCAAAGGTCTGCAACGAAATCGAACACGTCGCGCACGGCGTCTTCGTCTTCGTCGGTGGTCAGGTGGATGGTCCAGGACAGGTATGATTTTTCTTCATCCAGTGCCGAAAGAGAGGGGAGCGCGGAGGTATCGCAAGTGACATCAAGATCGCCCATTTCGCGCAGCAGGCGCAATAGATGCAGCGGCTCGTTGCCAGAAGCATAGAGCGAGCTGTCGGGCAGGAAATGGATGGTATAGCCATCTTCAAAGACGGCTGTAGTGGCGGGCGGAGGTGTGGTGTCCAGATCAGGCAAATCGGGCAGGGCAGGGGCATCATTGTCCCCTATATCCAACCCCAGATCCAGTGAAAGGCCCATTGGCTGAAAGTCACTGACCTCTTCTTCGGTCTCTTCTTCCTGCGCATCTGCCCCCAGCATAGCTGTCAGGCTGCTCATCACCCCCTGAATGCGGCTGTCATCCGCAACATCGTCATCGCGGGCTGCGCGAACCAGATCACCCAGAATGTCGCCAGACTGGAAAAAGACAGAAATCGCGTTGCGATCCGCCTCGATTGTGCCGGAACGCACACCATCGAGAACCGATTCAAACTGATGGGCAAAGCGTACCAGATCTTCCAGCCCGAAGGCCCCCGCACCGCCTTTGATCGAATGCACCGCGCGAAATACGATGTTGATCGTTTCGTCATCCGCTTCACCATCATCCATGATTTGCAGGCCATCCTGCAAGGCTTCGAGCAGTTCTTCGCATTCGACGAAGAACGAGGCCCGGATTTCAGCCATTGGGTCATCTTCATCCATCATGGCGGGGCCCTATCCTGTTACCATTTGCAGGGCGCGGACCAGTTTTTTCGGCTCGAACGGTTTGACGATCCAACCCGTTGCGCCGGCATTGCGCGCCCGTTGTTTCAACTCGGCCGCGCTTTCTGTGGTCAGCACAAGGATCGGAACGGCGCGGAATTTTTCGATTTTGCGCACCGCTTCGATAAAGCCGAAACCGTCCATACGGGGCATATTGATATCGGTGATAATCGCGTCCGGTGGCGGTGACATGTCCTCCAGCACCTCGATCCCGTGCACACCGTCATCGGCCAGATGCGGGGTGAACCCCGCCTGATTTAGCGTCAGATTCAGCATATCGCGGATTGTGCGGCTGTCATCAACAGCAAGGATTTGCAGGCTCATGTCGGGGATACTCCGGTTAATGTATCGGGGGAAAATCCGTGCAGGGCGAGTTGGGTTTGGCACGTTTCGCTGGGCGAGGTCACACGAAAGGATTTACCCGCCTGTTTCCAGTCGTTGGCGGCCGCGATCAGCACTTGCAGGCACAGGGTGCCCATATGGGTGACCTGGCTTGCGTCGATTTCCAGATCCTGACCGGCGCGTTCCAGAATGGCGGTTTTCAACGGGGTCACCGCGCCAAAATCCAGCCGTTCCTGTAATGTGAGCATCGCCGTCATTGCGCCGCCCCTCTGCTGTTGCCGTCCATCGTTGCCACCAGAGAATCCCCTCTTAATTCGTTCGATGGGATGATTTAGCGTTCGGGGGGTTAAGATTGGCTTACGCTGTGCCGGATTTTTTCAAACAGGCGGGTATAAACGAAAAAAGGCCCCGCATTTGCAGGGCCTTTGATCTGTTTTTTCGAGGCCTTAAGACGCCAGACTGGGCAACCACAGCACAATCGACGGGAAGGCAACCAGTGTGGCAATCGTCACGGCATCGGCGATGAAAAACGGTGTCACGCCGACAAATACGTCCTGCACGGTCAGATCATCGCGCACGCCGGCGACTACGAAACAGTTCAACCCGATCGGCGGGGTGATCAGGCAGAATTCGGCCATTTTCACCACCAGAATACCGAACCAGATGGCGCACATCGGCCCGCTCATGCCAAAGGCGCTGTCGGCGGCCGAGACCATCTCGCCGCCATTCAGGGCCATCACGGCGGGGTAGACCACCGGCAGGGTCAGCAACAGCATGCCAATCGCATCCATGAACATGCCCAGCACCGCATAGGCCAGCAGGATGAACACCAGTGTCAGCATTGGCGGCTGGTGCAACCCCGCAATCCATTCGGCAAAAGCGTCCGGCAATTGGGCAAAGCCAAGGAAGCGCACATAGATCAGCACGCCCCAGATGATGGTGAAAATCATCACCGCCAGCTTGGCGCTTTCCAGTAGCGCGTCTTTCATCTGGCCCCAGCGCATGCCTTTGTAGATCGCCATGGTAAAGACCACGAATGCCCCAAGTGCGCCGCCCTCGGTCGGTGTGCCCCAAGCATCACCACCCAATTGGTAGGGGCCGATATAGACCCATTCGGGCAGCGGGTTGTAGACAAAGAAGATAATGATAAAGACCACGAACAAAATTGGCGATGCGGCGGGCAGGGCGCGAAACCGCTCGCCCCACGTGTAGCCACCCACGGGGGGGCCGAAATTCGGGATCACCAGCGCAAGGCCGACGATCAACGCGCCATAGATCAGGGCGGAAACCGCGCCGGGCACAAAACCGGCCAGCAGCAGTTTACCCACGTCCTGCTCCACAATAATCGCATAGATCACAAGGATCGCCGAGGGGGGGATC
>WGBJ01000376.1 GCA_015494385.1 Marinosulfonomonas sp. | reverse complement strand
CCTGCCTCATGGTGTGCTGTTCCGTGGTGGCGCAGAGGCGAAGATCCGCAAGAAGCTTTTGCGGGACGGTAACATCGACACCGTTATCGGCCTGCCACCCAAGCTGTTTTATTCCACCGGTATCCCGGTCTGTATTCTGGTGCTGAAAAAATGCAAACAGCCCGATGACGTGCTGTTCATCAACGCCAGCGAGCATTTCGAGAAGGGCAAGCGCCAGAACATGCTGTTGCCTGAACATATCGACAAGATCATCGACACCTACCAGCGCCGCGATGAAGAGGCGCGTTATTCCCGCCGGGTATCCATGGAGGAAATCGAGGAGAACGATTTCAACCTGAACATCTCCCGCTACGTCAGCACCGCCGAGCCGGAAGAACCGGTTGATCTACAGGCTGTTTACACGGAAATCGTTGACTTGCAAAAGGGGATTGTTGAAGCGACCAAAGCGCACAACCAGTATCTCGCGGAACTTGGGCTGCCCACTTTGCCGCATGGGGACAACAATGGTTAGTGAGCTTGTTTGCATTGTTCAAACGCGCAAAAAGGGGATGTAGCTGTATGGTTTCAGTGCATTATGTCCCCCTTTTGAACAGACTGATTTCCGGTACACCAGCGGTACACCCGCCCGCTTTCAGACCATTCACCAAAGTTCTCTAAGTTATTGATACCAGGGTTATTTCTGTTTCGCCGGGTTTCGCGGCGATTTGCTGGATATTCAATAACTTATTGATTTATCTGCGAACTCATAATCCCTTGGTCCACGGTTCGAGTCCGTGCGGGCCCACCAATAAAATCAAGGCTTACGCCGACCTGTGCATGCAGGCATAAGTTGGCCGTTTTGGCCAACTTATTGTTACAGGAAAGCATAGTTGGTCCGGCTTTCATTCGCTGCACATCCTAAGGCCTGTTGTGAAATACGCCAGATTCTAGATTGTCGGGGGGCTGGCTTATTTTTGCGCCAATGCCAATAAAAAATAAAGCTTCAATTTTTTAAAAACTGTCGGCAGAATCTGTCGCACTTGAGAAATAGAGAAACCCCCGTATGCCCCACCGTATCCTGGTCAACCCCGATCTGCTCGGCTGGACCTTGGAACGTGCCGGGGTGAGCGCCGAGGCGATAGTGGGAAAATTCCTGAAGCTGCGCGAATGGCTGTCGGGTGAACTGGCGCCGACATTGAAGCAACTGGAGACCTTCGCCGCTGCAACACACAGCGCCATCGGCCTGCTGTTTTTGCCGCAACCGCCGGTGGAATACCCGCCTATTCCGGATTTTCGCACCCTGCCGGAGGTGCGTTGGAGGAAGATTCAGCAATCCGGAATTTCCGGATAGCTGCCGCTGTTGGCAAAACCTACGATACCGCCCATTGCAACCTGGGCGTCATCATCTCCGTCTGCTTCCGTGCAAATCCCGGCGCGGTGTGCGTTTCCGCATGTGGGCCACTCGCGTGTTGCGAAACCACCTGACCCAGGGTTATGGCCTGAATGAGCCCAGGCTGAATCGAGCGGGAACGCGTCCGATGGTTGGCGAACTTGGCAGTTCAGAATCACAATTTAAACGGAGAAATTGTAAACAGATGCCAAACCTTGCCTGTTGAGAGCATCTAAACTATCATCAAATGATGATACAAATAGTGCCTTTTGGCGATAGGAGTTGTCTGAATGAGAACCACACTGAATATCGATGATGAATTACTGGCCGAAGCCCAGCGCGTGACCGGTCTGAAAGAAAAGGTCACTCTTGTCCGCGAGGGCTTGCGTGCCTTGGTCGAGCGCGAAAGTGCCCGCCGGCTGGCGAAACTGGGGGGCAGTGAGCCGCAATTGAAACCCGTGCCCCGGCGATAATCCGATCCGGCATGATTCTGGTCGATACCTCGGTCTGGATCGATCATCTGCGTAACGGAGACGAGCGACTGGCCGACCTGCTCAACCGCAGCCAGGTGGTTATACATCCCTTTGTGATTGGCGAGTTGGCGTGCGGAAATCTGCGCAAACGGGATGAGGTGCCTCGGCTGCTCAACGATCTCCCACGGGCGGTGGTCGCCTCTCAGGAGGAAGTGCTGCATCTGATCGAGCACAAGAAACTGATGGGGCTGGGAATCGGTTTCATTGATGCGCACCTGCTGGCATCTGCTACCTTGACGGATACGGCCTCGCTTTGGACACGTGACAAGCGATTACAGAGAGTAGCGCGAAAGCTGGAACTGGCTTTCGATTGATTCCCATGGCGCCTTCCGACTACACCGAAGGCACCCTGGTTCAGCAAGCCACGGCCGAGTACCTGCAAAGGGAACTTGGATGGGCGTCGGTATACGCCTGGAATGACGAGACCTTTGGCCCCGACGGGACGCTCGGCCGGGCTTCAGACCAGGAGGTTGTGCTGGCGCGGCCACTGCGGGAGAAGCTGGTCGAATTGAATCCCGGATTGCCCGATGAGGCGTATGACGATGCCGTGCGTATTCCACCCCAGCGGGGCGCACGGATTCAGGCCTGTATCAGCAACCCTTTCGGCAGTGTGTCGTGTTCCACCGTGACCTTGAGGCCATGGTGGATGCCCAGGTTCGCCAGCGCTACGGCGTTGTCGCAGATGAATTCTTCATCGGTGTTCTTGCTCTCGCCCTGTGCAATGCCCTGGTAAAAGGCCAGCTGCATGGCGAGCCCTTCATTGAACAGGGCCTCATTCTTGTCCATGATGCCGAACAGGGCGGTGCTGAGGGTGTAATAGTTTTTGCGGTAAGCGTCGCGTTTCGAGGGCCTGGCCTCGTAGGCCTCGCGCTGTTCCTTCAGCAACAGCCAGGCCCTGGTGCGCCCCCCCAGGATGGCGTGCTTCAAGGCGTGGGCGTAGCGGTTGACTTCGATATCCATCGGGCTACCGT
>WGBJ01000375.1 GCA_015494385.1 Marinosulfonomonas sp. | reverse complement strand
TGTCCACCACACGGGCCACCCGTTCGGTTTGAAAGCCGTCGATGCCCTCCATCCCCTTGTCCGTCAACGGATCGGGCCCAAAGGCCAGACCATGCAGCACCACACCCAACAGGCCAAAGATCAGCGCACTGAAGACGCCACCGCTGGCATATCCGGCAATGAACAGGCCAATTCCGGTCAGCACACTGCCAAAAATCTTGCGCGGGATGGCGGGGCGTCGTGCCACGCGGCGTTCCTCATAGGCCACCTGCGCGCGAACACCGTCGCGGGTCAGCCATGCGGCCAGTATCAGCACACCAAAGGCCAGCAGGTTCAGCGCCAGCCCCTCGGGGTCTTTGAAAAAGGCGCGAAATGCAAGCGGCAGCGGCACGAAAAACAACACATTCGCCCGCCACATCGCGCGGCGGCTGGCCGAAACCTGCACCGGCGAATTTCCGCGCTCTATACTGCCATTCGGGCTGAACTCGCCCTTGAAACGCTTGGCCATCTATGCCCCTCCAAAGGCTGATACATAAAAGATCAGCACGATCAGCAGCACAAATGCCAGTTTTTGCAAACCTGTAGCGGTCATTTAACTCTCCCGGTTGGGGATACTAGATCACAGCGCTGGCGAATGTCCAAGGGGGAAAGATTGTGCCAATAGATCAGTGGTCTGTTCCTGTTTTCCGTTCCACTTCCAGCTTGCGGGCATAGCCGGACTGGATGATTTCGACCACAACCAGAACCGCGATCGAGAAATAGAAGGTGGATTTGGACATCGGGATCAGGGCGTGATCAAACAGTTTGATCTGCAGGGCGTCATCATGCATGGCGTGGGCGGCGGCGGGGCCGGATTCGCCCAGCAGGACAACCCCGACGATCAGCAGGATGAACAGGCCTAGAACCTCGTACATGCGGTTCTTTTCCAGAAACACAGCCACGGTATCGGCCAGCGCCAGCATGGCGATGCCGGAAATGACGATGGCGGTGGCCAGCACTGCAAATACTTTGGTAATCGCAAGGGCCGACAAAACGGAATCAAAGCTGAAGATCAGGTTCATAAACACGATCAGGAACACCACCTGGGTGGCCGATTTGGCGTTCTTGTTGCCCATGCCGGTTCCCAGTTCCTCGATCGTCAGCATATGGGTGATTTCCTTGAAGGCCGTATACATGATGAAAACACCCCCCACCACGAATACCATTGTGGCAAAGTTGACGCCGCCCTCGATGATGCCGGGGAAATTAAAGACGTAAAACGGCTCGGACAGGGCGGTGATCAGTTGCAGCATGACAAACAGCAGCACAACCCGCAGCGCAACGGCGATGATAATGCCCCAGAACCGTACCGATTTCTGTTTGTCCGCCGGCGCGCGTTTGCTCTCGATGCTGATATACAGCAGGTTGTCAAATCCCAGCACCGCTTGCAGGAAAATCAGCACCATCAGGTTGCCAAGGTTTTCGAGGGTAAAAAGATCGGCCATATGATCGGGCTCCTGTCACAAAATGCTACTGTTACAACGTCATACCGCCCGTAAACGGTTTTGAAAACCGTTTCGGTGTTATTTACGCCGCCGTTTCGGTTTCGGCTTGGGTTTCTGGCTGATGCCCTTGCCCAGCCCCAACTGGTCACGCAGCACGCGGGGTTTGATTTCCTCGACCTCGCCCGCCTTTAACTCGCCCAGTTGAAACGGGCCGTAACTGACACGGATCAGGCGGTTCACCTTCAACCCGACCTCGTCCAGTGCGCGCCGGATCTCGCGGTTCTTGCCCTCGCGCAGGGCCACCGTCAGCCAGGCATTCGCGCCCTGTTGCCGGTCCAGTGAAACATCCATCGGCTGAAACCGCTCGCCCTCGCTGGTGACACCTTTGCGCAACGGCTCCAGCATTTTGTCACTTGGCCGGCCATTTACCCGCACCCGATAGCGGCGCAGCCAGCCGGTGCTGGGCAGCTCCAGCTTGCGCTTTATCCCGCCGTCGTTGGTCAACAGCAACAAGCCCTCGGAATTGATGTCCAGACGGCCCACACTGACCACCCGTGGCAATTCTTTGGGCAGGGATGCGAACACCGTGTCGCGGCCCTTTTCGTCGCGCTCGGTTGTGACCAGCCCGATTGGCTTGTGATACAGCCACAGGCGCGGTGCTTCGGGTTCGCCAACGTCCTTGCCATCCACCACGATATTATCGGCGGGGGTGACGTTCAGGGCAGGGCTGTCGATCAGCTTGCCGTTTACAGTGACGCGACCGGCGGCGATCATCCGCTCGGCCTCGCGCCGTGATGCAAGGCCCGCGCGGGCCATAACTTTGGCGATCCGCTCGCCTTTGGGTGTTTCGTTTTCCATGCCCTGCCTTAACCCGCATGCCCTGAAATGAAAAGCGGCTTGGCAAAACCTGTGCCACAGGGCAAACCATAGGGCATGAGCGATTTTACCAGCCATATGGACACCGCCTTGCAACAGGCCAAAGCTGCCGCCGCGCGTGGTGAGGTTCCCGTTGGT
>WGBJ01000374.1 GCA_015494385.1 Marinosulfonomonas sp. | reverse complement strand
GTCTGTGCGACCGCTCTCGATGATGGCGCGCAGGATGTTGCGGCCGATGCGGCCAAAGCCGTTGATGGCTACTTTTACAGTCATGGTATTTCTCCCTTAAAGCAGGTTTTTGGCGGCTTTTGCCACAGCGTCAGCCGTGATGCCGAAATGTTCATAGAGTTCCTCTGCGGGGGCCGAGGCCCCGAAACCGGTCATGCCGACAAAGGCGGAATTATCCCCCAGCAGCTTGCCCCAGCTTTGTTCGATCGCCGCTTCCACGCCAACGCGCGGGGCGGTGCCCAGAACGGATGCGCGATAGGTTGCGTCCTGCTGGGCGAACAGCTCGAAACAGGGGGCCGAAACCACGGCGGCTTTGATCCCGTCCTTGGCCAGCTGATCGGCGGCATTCATGGCGATTTCCACTTCGGAACCGGTGGCGATCAGGGTCACATCCCGTTCGCCAGCGGTGTCGCGCAGAACGTAGGCACCTTTGGCGACCATATTGGTGTCGGTGTGGCTGGTGCGCAGGCAGGGCAGACCCTGACGCGACAGGGCCAGCACGGATGGTGTGCTTTCGCTTTCAATCGCGATCTGCCAACATTCGGCGGTTTCCACCACATCGGCGGGGCGGAACACATAGGTGTTGGGCATGGCACGCAAGCTGGCGACAGTTTCCACCGGCTGGTGGGTCGGGCCGTCTTCGCCAAGGCCAATGCTGTCATGGGTCATCACATAAGGCACCGGCAGGCCCATCAGCGCTGACAGGCGGATCGCGCCACGGCAGTAATCGGCAAAGGCCAGAAAGGTGCCGCCGTAGGGCAAAAAGCCCCCGTGCAGCGAAAGACCGTTCATCGCCGCCGCCATGCCATGTTCACGCACGCCGTAATAGATATAGCTGCCACCAAAGTTGCCTTTGGAAACCGGCTCCATCCCGTCGGTTTTGGTCAGGTTCGAGCCGGTCAGATCGGCCGAGCCGCCAACAGTGTTGGGCAGGGTGGCGTTGATCACTTCCAGTGCCATCTGGCTGGCCTTGCGGGTCGCAACCTTGGGTGCGTCCTGTGACAGGCGGTGTTTATAGGCGTTGATGGCCGCATCCAGCGCTGCCTTGTCCGGCCCGGCCAGTGTGGCGTTGAAGTCCTCTGCCTTGCCCGAGGCCGACAGACGTTTATCCCAGTCCAGTCGCGCCGCCTTGCCGCGCGCGGCGATGGCGTGCCAGTCGTCATAGACATCGGACGGGATTTCAAAGGGGGCGTAAGGCCAGCCAAGGGCCTCACGCGCCAAGGCAATCTCGTCATCCCCCAGAGGTGCACCATGAGTGGCGGATGTGCCTTGTTTGTTGGGTGCGCCAAATCCGATAATCGTCTTGCAGGCGATCATGGATGGCTTGTCGCTGACCTTGCGGGCCGCTTCAATCGCGGCGGCAATGGCGTCTTTGTCGTGGCCGTCAACCGACTGGACATGCCAGCCTGCGGCCTCGAAACGTTTTTGCTGATCGGTGGAGGTGGACAGATCGGTTTTACCGTCGATGGTGATCGAATTGTCGTCCCACATCACGATCAGACGGCCAAGGCCCATGTTGCCAGCAAAATCAATGGCTTCGTGGCTGATCCCTTCCATCAGGCAGCCGTCACCCGCGATCACATAGGTATAGTGATCAACCAGATCATCGCCAAAACGTGCATTCTGCATCCGTTCGGCCAGCGCCATGCCGACAGCGGTGGAAATACCCTGACCCAGCGGGCCGGTGGTGGTTTCAATGCCCTTGGCGTGGCCGTATTCGGGATGACCGGCGGTGCGGAACCCCATCTGGCGGAAATTGCGGATCTGGTTCATGTCCATGTCGTCATAACCCAGCAGGTGATTGATGGCATAAACCAGCATCGAGCCATGACCCGCCGACATCACGAAACGGTCGCGGTCGGCCCATTTGTCGGCGGTGGGGTCAATGTTCATGAAACGGTTGAACAGAACGGTCGCCACATCGGCCAGCCCCATCGGGGCGCCGGGGTGGCCGGAATTGGCGGCCTGCACGGCGTCCATTGTCAGGGCGCGGATGGCGTTGGCCATTTGGGTTTCGTTGGTCATTTTCAGGCCTCCTTATGCGCGCTTGGCTTCGGAAATCAGGCGTTCCACCAGCGGGGTAAAGATCAGCTGCATTGCCAGATCCATTTTGCCACCAGGCACCACGATGGAATTGGCGCGGCTCATAAAGCTGCCCTGGATCATGGATTGCAGGTAAGGGAAATCAATGCCGCGCGGGTCTTTGAACCGGATCACAACCAGGCTTTCGTCGGCTGTGGGAATCCAGCGGGCGATCATCGGGTTTGACGTATCCACAATCGGCACACGCTGGAAATTGATGTCGGTTTCGGTGAATTGCGGCATAATGCAATGCACATAGGCGTGCATCCGGCGCAGGATTACGTCTGTCACGGCCTCGGTTGTGTATCCGCGCTGGTTTTTGTCGCGGTGGATTTTCTGGATCCATTCCAGATTTACCACAGGCACAACCCCGATTTTCAGGTCGGCATATTTAGGCAGGTCTACTTCGTCATTCTTTACAGAACCATGCAGGCCCTCGTAAAACAGCAGGTCGCTTTCCGGATCGAATTCCTTCCAGTCGGTGAATGTGCCCGGCTTGCCGCCATATCGTTTACCTTCTTCTTCGCTGTGAATGTAGTGGCGGGTTTTGCCCTTGCCGTTTTTACCATATTCACGAAACACACGTTCCAGTTCGCCCAGTTCATTGGCCTCGTAGGAAAAATGGCTAAAGGTGTGGTCCCCCGCTGCATAGCGTTTGTCCAGCTCTGCCTTCATGTCGGCGCGGTTATAGCGGTGAAAGGCGTCGCCTTCGATTGATACGGCCTTTACGCCTTCGCGGCGGAAAATCTGGTCAAACGTGTCTTTGACGGTCGAGGTGCCAGCGCCAGAAGAGCCGGTGACGGAAATGATGGGATGTTTCTTGCTCATGTCATGGTTTCCTTAATCACGAAACAGGCCGCGCTGGCCAAAAAGGGCTGAGACTTCTTTTTCGGGTAGGTCGTGGTACGAAGCGAGGCGATCCACCTTGACCGGCGTGCCGAACACAAAAGGCGTGCGGGCGTGCAACTCCGTGGCGGTCTGGTCTAGGATGCGGTCGTGTTCGTTGGTGGCGTGGCCATCGGCCTGTTCCACCAGAAACGCCATCGGGGCACATTCATAGACCATGCGCAGTCGGCCCGCGCCATAGCCTTCGCGCGAATCCGACGGATACAGGAAGATGCCGCCGCGGGTCAGGATGCGGTGGGTTTCGGCCACCAGTGACGCGACCCAGCGCATGTTGAAGTTCTTGCCGTGGACACCCTCGGCACCGGCGATGCAATCATCGATATAGGCGCGAACGGGTTTGGACCAATGGCGATAGTTCGAGGCATTGATCGCGTATTCAGTCGATTCCTTTGGCACGACCACATGATCGTTGGCCAGTTCGAATTTTCCGCTGTCGGGGCTAAGCACATAGAACAGGGTGCCATTGCCGAATGTCACCATCAGACCGGTTTGCGGGCCAAAGATGATGTAACCGGCTGCGATCTGTTCATTGGCGGGGCGCAGGAAACTTTCGTTCGCGCCCTCGTTGGCCTCGAAGACCGAAAAGATCGTGCCGATCGAGACATTCACATCGATGTTCGAGGAGCCATCCAGCGGGTCGATTGCCAGTGCATAACGCCCGTTCGGGTCCAGCTCGACCACTTCTTCCTGTTCTTCCGAGGCATACCAGCGCACGCCCAGCGATTTCAGCGCCTCGGCAAAGGCTTCGTCCGCCATCACGTCCAGTGCTTTTTGCTGGTCGCCGTCGCTGTTTTCACCAACAGCCCCGCCCAGTGTTTGCCCCAAAGGGCCCCGGGCGATGGTCTTGGCCAGATCCGCGCCAACGGTGCAAAGACCGTTGATCAGCGGATACAGGTCCGCCGGGATTTTGTCGTTTCCGATGATGTTTTCGTCCGACTGCATAATAATCCCCCGATTCTG
>WGBJ01000373.1 GCA_015494385.1 Marinosulfonomonas sp. | reverse complement strand
TAACCCCGACGGTGGTATCCCCCGCCTGCTGGAAATCATGCGCCGGCTGCGTGATCCGAAAACCGGTTGTCCGTGGGACATTGAGCAGGATTTTGCCAGCATCGCGCCCTACACGATCGAAGAAGCCTACGAGGTGGCCGACGCCATCGAACGCGGCGACATGGCCGATCTTGAGGGCGAATTGGGCGATCTGCTGCTGCAGGTCGTCTATCACACCGCGATGGGCGAGGAAGCGGGGCATTTCACCTTTGAAACCGTCACCCGCGCCATTGCCGACAAAATGGTCGCCCGCCATCCGCATGTGTTTGGCGACGAGAGCCGCGACAAATCCGCCGAACAACAAACCGCTGATTGGGAGGCCATCAAGGCCAAAGAGCGCGCCGGCAAAGCCGAAGCCGGCACGCTGGACGGGGTTGCCATCGGCCTGCCCGCCCTGCTCCGCGCGCTGAAACTGCAAAAACGCGCCGCCCGTGTGGGGTTCGACTGGCCCTCGACCACCGAAGTGCTGGACAAAATAAACGAGGAATCCCGCGAGTTGGTCGAGGCCAGGGAAACCTTGCCTCAGGACAAGGTCGAGGAAGAATACGGTGACCTTTTGTTCGTGATGGCCAACCTTGGCCGCCATCTGGGCCTTGACCCCGAAGCCGCCCTGCGCCGCGCCAACGCCAAATTCACCCGCCGGTTCGAAGCGGTGGAATCCAAACTGGCCGAACGCGGCAAAACCCCGTCCCAATCCGATCTGGCGGAAATGGACGCGCTATGGGATCAGGTCAAATCCGAAGAATAACCCCATCTTTGTTCCCTAAATATCCCCCGCGCGGCAGCGCATAAAAGTTATCTTACTTTTTTAATCAGGTATTGACCTGACAGTTTCACTCGGCTTTAACACCCCCCATCACCCAACGATGGAGACGCCCATGTTCACCCGCTTGCGCACAGCCCTACTGGCCACCCTTGCCCTGACCACCCCTGCGATGGCCGAGGTCAACATCTACTCCTACCGCCAACCCGAACTGATCCAGCCCCTGATGGACAGGTTTACCGAGGAAACCGGCATCCCCGTCAACATCGCCTTCCTGAAAAAGGGCATGATCGAAAAACTGCGGGCCGAGGGCAAACGCTCGCCCGCCGATCTGATCTTTACCGTCGACATCGCCCGCCTCTCGGCTGTGGTAAACGCCGATCTGGCCCAGCCGGTGACATCCGGCATCCTGACCGCCAACATCCCCGCCAACCTGCGCGACCCTGATAACCGGTGGTTCGGCCTGACCACCCGCGCCCGCGTTATCTTCGCCTCAAAGGAGCGCGCGCCCGAAGGTGTCGCCACCTATGACGAACTGGCCGATCCCAAATGGCAGGGTCGTATCTGCACCCGTTCCGGCACCCACGCCTATACCGTGGCGCTGGTCTCGGCCGCGATCCATCACATGGGCGAAGAGGGTGCAAAAACATGGCTGCAGGGGGTGAAATCCAACCTCGCCCGCAAACCGCAAGGCAATGATCGCGCACAGGTCAAGGCGGTCTGGGCCGGTGAATGTGACATCGCCCTTGGCAACACCTATTACATGGGCAAAATGCTGGGCAATCCCGAACAGGTGCCCTGGGCTGATAGCGTCAATGTGGTGTTTCCGGCGTTCAAGGGGGGCGGCACCCATGTGAATGTCTCGGGCATGGCGCTGGCCAAATTCGCCCCGCACAAGGACGACGCGATCAAGCTGATGGAATTCCTTGCCTCGCCTGAAGCACAGGAAATCTATGCCGAGCAGAACTTTGAATACCCCGTCGCACCGGGCACCAAACCCAGCGAACTTGTGGCCAGTTGGGGCAGTTTCACCCCCGATCCTGTCAACCTGATGGACATCGCCAAACTGCGCCCCGCCGCACTGCGGATCATTCAAGAGGTCGATTTCGACGGTTAGAGCGCTTTCTCGCCCCCTTCTTCTTGCCCTAAATACCTGCGCCGCAGGCCAGCGCCGTCCCCGTCAGGGGGCGGCGCTTGGGGTGACGCGCGGCACGCGCGGCACAACCGCTCATTCCACTGGACAAGCCGCAAATCCACCAGCATTGTGCCCCTGAATGACAGGAGCCAGAACCATGACCACCCCGCGTAAAATCATCATCGACACCGACCCCGGACAGGACGACGCCGTCGCCATCCTGTTGGCCCTTGCCAGCCCTGCGGAGATCGAAGTGATCGGCATCACCGCTGTTGCCGGTAACGTGCCCCTGCCCCTGACCCACAAAAACGCCCGCATTATTTGCGAGTTGGCCGGCAAAACCGATATCCCCGTCTACGCCGGCTGCGATCGCCCGTTGGCGCATGATCTGGTTACCGCCGAACATGTCCACGGCAAAACTGGCCTTGATGGCCCCGACCTGCCCGACCCGACAATGCAACTGACCGATGGCCATGCGGTAGACTACATCATCGACACCCTGCGTAATGAGCCCGCAGGCACCATCACCCTGTGCCCGATCGGCCCGCTGACCAACATCGCGACGGCCTTTCAAAAGGCCCCAGATATCATTGAAAAGGTGCAGGAAATCATCCTGATGGGCGGCGCCTATTTCGAAGTGGGCAACATCACCCCCGCCGCCGAATTCAATATCTATGTCGATCCCGAGGCCGCCGATATCGTGTTCAAGTCAGGCGTGCCCATCGTGGTGATGCCGCTGGATGTCACCCACAAGGCGCTGGTCACAAAACAACGCAACGACGCCTTTCGCGACATCGGCACCCCCGTCGGCATTGCTGTCGCCAAAATGACCGAATTCTTTGAGCGGTTCGACAAGGAAAAATACGGCTCGGAAGGTGCCCCGCTGCACGACCCCTGCGTCACCGCCTATCTGATCAAACCCGACCTGTTCAAAGGCCGCCATGTAAATGTGGAAATCGAAACCAAATCCGACCTGACCCGCGGCATGACCGTGGCCGACTGGTGGGATGTCACCGACCGCCCCTCCAATGCGCTGTTTATCGGCGATGTGGATGCGGATGGCTTCTTTGCCCTGCTGACCGAACGATTGGCGCGGCTGTAACAAAGGCAGTTTCAGACAGCGCCGCCCTGTCAGGGGCTGTCCAGTTTCATTCCTATAGTTTTCCGGAAACTGCTTCCGATTAATGAAAATTTACAACCAGGTATCCCATACCTAATAGTGAAAACAGGTGTGCGGTGGAACCTTTTTGCACCTTCCGATGTGTGGTTCGGAAAACGGGTTTTGGGTTATCAAGTAAGTGTTGTGACGTAGTATGCTTAGAGAGAACTGCCAGTGTGGTTTGTGCAGTGACACCGATTTCCCGCTACGGGCCTGCTTTCTATCCACATTAAGCAAATCCAAAGGTTCCGCCGCCGCCACCTCCCCCCTTTTCCATGCCGTTTTGATTAGGTAAACAAGGGCAAAGCCGATGTTTTCACAAATATCCCTGCAACAGGTTTTCTTGCAATCATCCGATGTGCTTCCTTATGTTCTGCTGGCTGTTTTGATCCTGGCCTTGCTGCTGCTTGTCCTCAGGAACACGGGCAACAGGCAAAACTTTGCCATCCGACGAAAACGCATCGCCTCGCCCCATCACGACGGCCTGATCATTGCAAAAGTGAAATACAAACGCCGCAGCGCGCGGTTTCCCGTTCAAATCCTGATTTTCGCGATCATTGCATTCTGGACCTTTAAAGGGGCCATGCTTTCTGTTCTTGGCCCAACGACATATCAATTGCGTATTGACAAACTGGCGAATGGAACGTCCATTGAACGCCTCGGGGCCTTGTTGATGACAGATGATGCGCTTACCCGCTTTATCGCCAAACAAATCCCGACAGGCAAAAATAGTAAGTAGTTGGACGCGCAAGATTAACTTAGTAACCAGACTGTCACGCCATGCTCGATAAACGGGTTCTTACATTTATCAAGATTTACGAGTGTGGCTCGCTTACGGCCGCAGCTACATCTTTGCGGCTGTCGGTCTCGGTTGTTGGAAACCACCTGCAGCATCTTGAAAATGAATTGGGGGTCAAACTGATCCTGCGCACAACCCGCAAGTTGATGCCGACCAGTGCGGGGGACAGTTTTTACCAGGCCTGCAAACGGCTGGAAAAAGAGGCCAGCCATGCCATTGAAGAATTGTCCAAAGAGACAATCGAGCCTTCGGGCCGGATCACCATTTCCGCCCCCAGCGGCATATTGGAACAGGCCGTCACCCCGATCATCAGCAATCTGGCCGAGAAACACCCGAAACTGAAACCCGCCTTCATCACACAGGACAACAGCTCAAAAGCCCTTCAGGATGACGTTGATATCGCGATTTCGGTTTGCGAGCTGAAAGACAGCGATCTGAAATCCTTCCGGATCGGTTCATTCCGCCGCATCCTTTGTGTTTCCCCGAACTACATAAAATCCCGCAAACACGGGGATATGGACAACATCCCCCTTGAGGTTTTCCGAAATTGGGACCACTTGGCCCCGACATGGAAAGATCCGGTTTTCAATTATAATATGACCCATGTTAAAACCGGCGAACCATTGCAGTTTTCCATTGAATCCACACGGTTTACCAATTCAACCCTTAGCGCCCATGCCTTGATCCTGAACAATGGCGGCATCGCCGCTTTGCCCGACTATGTGGTGAAGAACGACCTGAAGACCGGAAAACTTGTCCGGTTGCTGCCCGATTACCAGCTTGCGAAAACGCCGGTCTATGCTTGCCACCCTTACGGCAACCAGATCCCGGCCCGTGTGCGGCTGTGTCTGGTGGCGCTGACGGGGCTGGTTTAGGGAGTATCCTTCAACCTCTTCCTTGTGTCTGTGACCAGCCCCCGAACCGCTTGTGCATATAGCGACACATCCGCCGCCAGCCCCAGAAACGTCACACCCAGATCACGCATTTCAACAAAATCCCCGCCGCCGATGATCCCGGCAGCTTTGCCCGCCGCCCGTATCCGCTCGACCGCGTGTTTGACGGCGGCCTTCACTTCGGGCGCGCCGGCATTGCCGGTGAACCCCATATCCGCCGACAGATCCGCAGGACCGATGAACACCACATCCACCCCGTCAACCGCAGCGATGGTGTCGATGTTTTCGATCGCGCGCGCACTTTCCACCTGCACGATCAGGCAGATTTCGTCGTTCGCCGTGGTGGCATAATCGGGGATCGCGTTATAGTTCGACGCCCGCACCATCGACGCCGCCAACCCGCGCGCACCATCCGGCGGATAGCGCACTGCACGCACGCAAGCCTCGGCATCCTCGGCTGTTTCCACCATCGGCACCATCACCGTTTGCGCACCGATATCCAGCACCTGTTTCAAGATCCAGTCCTCACCCATAGGCACCCGCACCACCGGCGCGGCCCCTGCCCCGTTCATCGCCTGCAATTGCGCAAGGATTGTCGGGATATCGTTGGGCGCGTGTTCGCCATCGATCAAACACCAGTCATAGCCCGCCGTGGCCCCGATTTCGGCCATCAAGGGATGCCCCGTGGCCAGCCAAAGGCCGATTTGCATTTCCCCCTTGGCAAGGGCGGCTTTCAGTTTGTTTTTGGGTGCAGGCATCTCCGGTCTCCTTTTTCAGGGCAACCTTCACCCGTCCTTACTGTCCGGTCAACATTTTTGCTGGACAACACGGGTGGGCAAGCTACCTTACCCCGAGATAAAAACATCTGGGAGAGAGACTTATGAAACATCTGTTAGGC
>WGBJ01000372.1 GCA_015494385.1 Marinosulfonomonas sp. | reverse complement strand
CAGTTGCTGCAACTGTGGGACCGCACCAACAAGACGATTTGCTTTGTCACCCACTCGATCCCCGAGGCGGTGTATCTGTCCACAAAAATTGTGGTGATGTCGCCGCGTCCGGGCCGGATTTCGGACGTGATCGAAAGCACCCTGCCACGGGAACGTCCGCTGGACATTCGTGACACGAAGGAATTTTTGGATATCGCGCATCGGGTGCGCGAAGGTTTGCGTGCGGGGCATGCTTACGATGAATAAAACAATCATCCCCGTTCTGACCGTTGTCGCCACAATCATGGTGATCTGGTATGCGGCGTCGGTCTGGATGAACTCAAAATGGGTTTATGATCAGGCTGCGCGTGCAGGAACCGAAGTCAGTTTTAGCGAATTGGTCAAGGATACATGGTCGCAAGACCGCCCTGTTCTGCCCGCCCCGCATCAGATCGTGCAGGAATTGTACAAATCCACGGTGCTGAAAAAGGTGACCTCGAAGCGATCCTTGGTGTTTCACGGGTGGATTACCCTGTCGGCCACGCTGCTGGGGTTCATATTCGGCACCGGCATGGGCATTCTGCTGGCCATCGGTATCGTGCATAATCGCGCGATGGATATGAGCGTTATGCCATGGGCGATTGCCAGCCAAACCGTGCCAATCATCGCCATTGCGCCAATGATTGTGGTGGTGATGTCCACCATCGGCGCAACCGATTTTCTGGGCAAGGATGCGGCCACCGCACTGTTTGGCCATCAACCGGCGTTCATGCAGGGACTGTTGCCCAAAGCGGTGATTGCGGCCTATCTGTCGTTTTTCCCCGTGGTTGTGGGCATGGTCAAGGGCCTGCGTAGCCCAGACAACATGCAGTTGGACCTGCTGAAAACCTATAACGCCAGCAAAAGCCGCACCTTCTGGTCGCTGCGCCTGCCCAGTTCCACGCCTTACCTGTTCACATCGCTGAAAATTGGTATGGCGGGGGCGCTGGTCGGGGCGATCGTGTCGGAATTGTCGGCCAGCCCTTTGCGGGGCCTGGGCGCGCGGATGCTGACCGGCAGCTATTACGGCCAGACGATCCAGATTTGGGCGGCGCTGTTTGCGGCGGCGGCCATGGCGGCAACTTTGGTCGGGATCATCGGTATGATTGAACGCTATAGCCTTCAACGAATGGGGATCGCCAAATGAAGTGGATTGTCGGAGTTCTGATTTTCTGGGTGGCGGCCTATGCGCTGAACATCTGGTTGGCCAACAGTAAATGGCGTAATACGCGGGCGGTTAAATTCGCGGTGCCTGCTATTTTCGGCATCACCATTCTGGTGATCTGGGAAGGGCTGGTAAAGGGGCTGCAAGTGCCGTCTGTCATTCTGCCGCCACCGTCCATGATTGCAGCAAGGGTCGCGGATTCAATCCCGATTCTATGGGGTGATCTGGTGCAAACTTTCGTTAAGGGGGCACTGACCGGATATGTCATCGGCTGTGGTGCCGCTGTGATCACCGCGATTCTGATTGACCGCTCGACCTTTCTGCAGCGCGGTTTGTTGCCGGTGGGCAATTTCATTGCCGCCCTGCCAATTATCGGCACAGCCCCCATTCTGGTGATGTGGTTCGGCTTTGACTGGCAGTCCAAGGCGGCTGTGGTTGTTGTGATGGTGTTCTTCCCGATGCTGGTGAACACCGTGCAAGGGCTAAAGGCCACCGACCAGATGCAACGTGATCTGATGCACACCTATGCGGGCAGCTATTGGCAAACGCTGTTCAAACTGCGCCTGCCGGCCGCCATGCCGGCCATTTTCAACGGCTTGAAGATTGCCACCACATTGGCGCTGATCGGTGCGATTGTGGCTGAATTCTTCGGCTCGCCCACCCGCGGCATGGGGTTCCGGATTTCGGTCGAAGTGGGCCGTCTGGGGCTGGACATGGTCTGGGCGGAAATCTTTGTCGCTGCACTTGCCGGATCGGCGTTTTACGGTGCTGTGGCGATGTTAGAGAAGGGGATTACCTTCTGGCACCCTTCACAAAGACGCTGAATCATAATACCACTGAACTACAACTAGGGAGAATACCAAATGAACAAACTACTGACAACGGCGCTGGCCGGTGCGATGGCTTTTGCTGCCGGTCTGGCACAGGCGGCAGATGATCTGACGCTGCAACTGAAGTGGGTCACGCAGGCACAGTTTGCCGGTTACTATGTGGCACTGGAGAACGGTTACTATTCAGACGAAGATCTGAACGTCACCATCAACCCCGGTGGCCCCGATATTGCGCCTGCACAGGTTATCGCCGGTGGCGGTGCCGATGTGGTGATTGACTGGATGCCATCCGCTTTGGCCGCCCGCGAAGGCGGTCTGCCGCTGGTGAACATTGCGCAGCCGTTCAAACGCTCGGGCATGATGCTGACCTGTCGCAAGGATACGGGCATCAAGACGCCTGCGGACTTCAAAGGTAAGACATTGGGTGTCTGGTTCTACGGCAACGAATATCCGTTCCTGACATGGATGGGCAAACTGGGTCTGTCCACCGATGGCGGGCCGGATGGCGTAACTGTTCTGAAGCAGGGCTTCAACGTTGATCCGATCCTGCAAGGTCAGGCAGCCTGTGTGTCGACCATGACATATAACGAATACTGGCAGATCATCGATGCCGGCATTGCTGCGGACGATCTGATCACCTTCAAATACGAAGATCAGGGCGTTGCGACGCTTGAGGACGGTCTGTATGTGCTGGAAGACAAGCTGTCGGATCCGGCCGAAGTCGACAAACTGGCCCGTTTCGTACGTGCCTCGATGAAGGGCTGGAAGTGGGCCGAAGAAAACCCGACCAAAGCTGCAATGATCGTTCTGGAAGCCGATGAAACCGGCGCGCAGACCGAAAAGCATCAGGTTCGTATGATGGGCGAAGTGGCCAAACTGACCGCCGGTTCCAACGGTGAACTGGACCCTGCCGATTATCAGCGCACAGTTGATACTCTGATGGGTGGCGGTTCGGACCCTGTGATTTCCAAGGCACCTGTTGGGGCCTGGACACATGTTGTGACCGATATCGCGCTGAAGTAAGCACAACCAATATCGTGACAAAGTTAGCGGCGGGGCCTTTGCGGGCCTCGCCGTTTCTTTTCGTCTGGCGGGTTCTTGCGGGATTTGAAACGCAAAAGCCCCGGCGTGATCGCCGGGGCTTTGTTTGTTCTATTGGGACTGTGGTTACAGCGCTTTGCGCTTTAGCCTTTGTTCATCCGGTTCTCGATCAACTCGTCCACCACGCTTGGGTCGGCAAGGGTCGAGGTGTCGCCCAACGCGCCAAAATCATTCTCGGCGATCTTGCGCAGGATACGGCGCATGATTTTGCCGGAACGGGTTTTCGGCAGGCCGGGGGCCCATTGGATCAGGTCCGGCTTAGCGATCGGGCCGATTTCGGTGCGGACCCATTTTTCAAGGTCTTTGCGCAGCTCGTCCGATGGCTCGACCCCGTTCATCAGGGTGACATAGGCATAGATGCCCTGACCCTTGATATCATGCGGATAACCCACCACAGCGGCTTCGGCGACCTGCGGGTGCGCCACAAGGGCGCTTTCGACTTCGGCGGTGCCCATGCGGTGACCGGAAACATTGATCACATCGTCCACACGGCCGGTGATCCAGTAATAGCCATCGGCATCACGGCGGCAGCCGTCACCGGAAAAGAAGTAGCCTTTGTAATCCGAAAAATAGGTTTTCTCGAACCGTTCGTGATCGCCATAGATCGTGCGCATCTGGCCGGGCCAGCTGTCGGCAATCGCCAAGACGCCTTCGGTTTCGACATCGACGTTTTCCTCGCCGCTTTGCGGGTCCAGAACCACCGGCTTCACACCAAAGAACGGTAGCGTCGCCGAACCCGGTTTGGTCGGAATGGCGCCGGGCAGGGGGGTGAGCATATGGCCGCCGGTTTCGGTCTGCCACCATGTATCGACGATGGGCAGTTTGCCCTTGCCCACTACGTCGTTATACCAGTTCCAGGCCTCGGGGTTGATCGGCTCGCCCACGGTGCCCAGCAGTTTCAGCGATGACAGATCGCAGGCGGTGACCGGATCATTGCCATAAGCCATCAGCGCACGGATGGCGGTGGGGGCGGTGTAGAACTGGTTGACCTTGTGCTTTTCCACCACCTGCCAGAAGCGGCTGGCATCAGGGTAGGTCGGCACGCCTTCGAACATCACAGTTGTGGCGCCATTGGCCAGCGGGCCGTAGATGATATAGCTGTGGCCGGTGACCCAGCCCACGTCGGCGGTGCACCAGAACACATCGCCATCATGGTAATCAAAGGTGTATTGATGCGTCATTGCCGCATAGACCAGATAGCCGCCGCTGGAGTGTTGCACACCCTTCGGCTTGCCGGTTGAGCCGGAGGTATACAGGATAAAC
>WGBJ01000371.1 GCA_015494385.1 Marinosulfonomonas sp. | reverse complement strand
GCCATATCGTTCCGGTGCATGTGGGCGATCCTGTGAAATGCAAAATGCTGTCCGATCTGCTGCTGGAAAACTATGGTATCTACGTTCAGCCGATCAACTTTCCGACCGTGCCACGGGGCACCGAACGGCTGCGGTTTACACCCTCGCCGGTGCATGGCCCCGAGGAGATGGACAAGCTGGTTCACGCCATGGATGAGCTGTGGTCGCAATGTGCGCTGAATCGCGCCGATCTTACGGGCTAACCTATCTGAAAACGTGCAATATTGATTGGTTTATGGTAACGATTCCGTAATAGGTTGGCGTAAAGCGAATCGTCGACACTTTTGGGGACTATTGTGGTGACATCGGAGCAGGGCACATGATCGGGCGCATTTTTACGCCCAAAGAGGCTGAAGAAACAGTCAAACCAGCCGGATTCGATGCATACGATCTACGTCTGGGCGATGTTATGCGCGGCGAACGCGCGACCCTTGGCAAATCCCTGCTGGATGTCCAACGTGAGCTAAAGATCAAAGCGACCTATGTCGCGGCGATTGAAAACGCCGATCCCAGCGCCTTTGAATCCCCCAGTTTTATTGCCGGATATGTGCGGTCCTATGCGCGCTATCTGGGGATGGATCCGGAATGGGCGTTCCAGAAATTCTGCGACGAAAGCGATTACGAAACCGCGCATGGCATGTCCGAGCAGGCATCAACCGCTGCGGCGCAAAAATCCGAACGTGATGCGCGAAAACGCGACACATTCCGCGATCCGCTGGCCGATCCGAACGCGACGTTCCTGCCGCGCAAGGAATCCTTCTTTTCCGGCGTCGAGATCAATGCAATCGGCTCAATGATGGTTCTGGTCGCGATGATTGGCGGTATCGGCTATGGTGGCTGGACCGTGCTGCAGGAAGTGCAGCGCGTGAAATTTGCGCCGGTTGAACAGGCCCCCGGGCTTGCGGCAACGATGGACCCGCTGGCAGGCCGCGAAGATGTATTGGCGATGAACGAGGATGAAACCACAGGTTTCGTTGCCCCATCGCCTGATGCGCTGGACCGGCTGTATCGACCGCAGGCACTGGAAGTGCCGGTGATGGTGGCCCGCGATGGCCCGATTGCGGCGCTGAACCCCGACAGCTTTGGCACGTTGGCACCGAGAACAGCCGACCTGAGCGGTCCCGAGCTTCGCCGGATCATGGCCGGAATGGACCAACCGGAAATGTCGCCCGAACCGACAGCTGATCCGACCCTGATCAAGGTGGTCGAGGATGGCGTGCCAGAAGTGGCAATTTTTGCGGTTCGCGAATCTTGGGTTCGTGTCAGGTCTGCTGATGGCACCGTGATCTTTGAAAAAGTCATGCAGCCCGGCGATAAATACGTTTTGCCCAAAACCGAAGAACCACCCACCTTGCGCACTGGTTATGCAGGCGGGGTTTACTTTGCTGTGAACGGCAAAACATACGGTCCGGCAGGCGAGGGGGCTTCGGTCGTCAGCAAAATCGCCTTGGGCGAGGGCGAGATTACCGAAAAATATGCGCTTGCCGATCTGACCCAGAACAAAGAGCTGGCCAAAGTGGTGGCCGAACTCTCGGTTGATCCTACAAAACTGCCGGACGAATAAACCCAGCTTGGCGTTGCACCTGTTTGCGCAGGTGATTATCTATTCCCCCATAGCAGCCCAAACAAAGGCCCCCTGTGATGACGCATAACCCGATCCGTCCGTGGCGTGATATTGACCGTCGCAAATCCCGCAAAATCCATGTTGGCCCTGTGCCGATCGGGGGGGACGCGCCGATTGCGGTGCAGACAATGACCAACACGCTGACCTCGGACGCGGCGGCCACGATCAAACAGGTTCTGGCCTGCGCCGAGGCTGGCGCAGATATCGTGCGGGTTTCGGTGCCGGATGTGGACTCCTCTGCGGCGCTAAAGGAAATCGTCGCCGAAAGCCCCGTGCCAATCGTTGCCGACATCCATTTCCATTACAAACGCGCGATTGAGGCTGCCGAGGCGGGGGCTGCCTGTCTGCGGATCAACCCCGGCAACATCGGCAATCCCGAACGGGTAAAGGATGTGATCAAGGCCGCGCGTGATCATAATTGTTCGATCCGCATTGGTGTGAATGCGGGATCGCTGGAAAAACACCTGCTGGAAAAATACGGCGAACCGTGCCCTGACGCGATGGTCGAAAGCGGGCTGGAACATATCCGTATCCTGCAAGATAATGATTTCCACGAATTCAAGATTTCGGTCAAAGCGTCGGATGTGTTTATGACCGCTGCAGCCTATCAACAACTGGCCGAGGCCACGGACGCCCCGATCCATCTGGGCGTGACCGAGGCGGGCGGGCTGGTCTCCGGCACCATCAAATCGGCCATCGGCCTTGGTAATCTGCTGTGGGCGGGCATTGGCGATACCATCCGCGTGTCCCTGTCCGCCGATCCGGTGGAAGAGGTCAAGGTGGGTTTTGAAATTCTGAAATCGCTGGGCCTGCGCCATCGCGGCGTGAACATCATTTCCTGCCCGTCTTGTGCGCGGCAGGGGTTCGATGTGATCAAGGTGGTGGACACGCTGGAGCGCCGGCTGGAGCATATCAAAACCCCGATGTCGCTAAGCATTATCGGTTGTGTGGTGAATGGCCCGGGCGAGGCCTTGATGACCGATGTCGGTTTCACTGGTGGCGGGGCAGGCAGCGGGATGGTTTACATCGCCGGTGCCCAGAGCCACAAGTTGAGCAACGAGGAAATGATTGAACATATCGTTGATCAGGTCGAGGAACGCGCCGCCGTGATCGAGGCCGAAATCGCCAAGGCGGAAGCCGCGGAATAAGGCGCCATCCCCGCCCGAAAGCGGGGAAGGCGGCAACCGGATTATTCTTGTTTGCGGGCGTCTTCGACGGCGGCCTGCATATTGTCCAGCGGCAGATAACCACGCACAATCTGGTCCCCGATGATAAAGGTCGGCGTGCCTGATATTTTCAACCGCTGGCCAAGGGCGCGATTGCCTGAATGACCTGCATCACCTCACTGCTTTTCATGGATTCAAGCAGGGCGACGGGATCCAGTCCGTGGTCGTTGGCAATGGCTGACAGGGCGGCTTCGCTTGGATCGCCGCGCATTTCCATCAGGGCGTTGTTGACCTCGCGGTATTTTTCCGGTCCGTCCTGCAACAGAACCGCAACGGCAAACTGGGCCGCTGTCAGGGAATCCGGTCCAAGGATCGGAAATTCCTTATAGATAAACCTGATGTTGCCATCCTGGGCCAGCAGTTGTGCCACTTCTTTGTGGGCGCGTTTGCAATAGGGGCAGCGGTAGTCGGAAAATTCGACTACGGTCACATCGCCATCCGGATTGCCCCCGACATAGGATACACCGTCGTTGAATATTTCCTCGGCGTTGTCCTGCAACAGGGTGGCGTCATTCACGGCTTCGGCTTGGGCCTGACGCTGCTCCAGCACGTTGATAGCCTCGAGCAGCACCTCGGGGTTTTCCATCAGATAGTCGCGGATTTCGGCACGGAAAATGTCGCGTTCGCTGTCGGTCATCTTCATGATGTCGGTCGCCAGGGCCGGTGTGGCCAGGGTGGTGGCGGCCAATGTGGCGGCCAGAATAAAGCGTTTCATCGTCTGGTTTTATCTCCGTTTTGCTACTGCTTGTGCAGCTCTTAACACGTCTTGTGCCCTATTCCACCCCGCCGAGCCACGCGGCAAAAGGCCCGCGGCGCGTTTGGCGTGAAGGGCGGCATCTTTCAGGCGGCCCCGCAGGGCATAGCGTTCGGCGGTGGCAAGCGAGGCCATGCCGTTGTTGCCGGTTTTCGCATAGGCCAATGCCAGATCGCGCATCATGCGTTCATCTTGCGGGTCGCGCGCGTGGGCCTTTTCCAGCACCGGCAGCGCCTTTTTGACGTTGCCCTGGGCCAGCAGGGCGTGGCCATAGCCCGCAAGGATCAGCGCCTCGCGCGGGGCAAGCGACACGGCCTTGGCATAAGCGGCGGCGGCGGCGTTGAATTTGCGTGATTCCAGCAGGATCTGGCCGCGCAACTCGTGGGCGTAGGGGTCATTCGGGCGGACCTTGACCAAGGCATCCACTGCTTTCAGTGCCTTTTTGACATTGGGAATCCGGTGATAGGCCACGGCCTTCATCATCAGGGCCACGTCTTTATAGCTGGTCTTGCGGGCTTGGCGCAGGCCCCAGTTGGGGTTGCGGATAAAGGCGCCCAGTTTGCCACGGGCGCGGGCATACCAGTAATCGGCGTTCGGATCGGGTTTGCCTTGTGGGCCATAGGCGGCGGCATAGCCTTTGACCGCGCGCAGACGGTCGCGCGACATCGGGTGGGTCAGGGCGTAAGGGTCGATATGGCGCGAGGTGGACGAGAACACCTCCTGGCCGCGAAACAGGTCCAGCACCTTGACCATCGCTTGCGGGTCAATCCCGGCGCGGGCCATGAAACGGGCGCCCGACTGGTCGGCTGAATTTTCTTCGCTTCTGGTGTGGGACAGGAATACCCTTTGGGCCGAGCTCATCGCGCCAACGGCTGCACCGGTGCCCGCCGTGACATTCCCGGATGCGGCACCCGCAGCCAGTGACAGCAATATCCCCAGACCTGCGGCGGTTCTGGCCGAGCGCATATTGGACAGACGTCGGGATATATGGCCGTTGGAGATATGCGCCGTCTCGTGGGCGATTACGGCTTGCAGTTCCTCGGCTGTTTTCAGTTTCAGGATCAGGCCGGAATGGATGAACATATGCTGGTTGTCGGCGACAAAGGCATTCAGCGAGCTGTCATTGATCACCAGAATTTTGATGTGGTTGCCGTTCAGCCCTGCGGCTGTGAACACGGGTTGCGCCAGCTTGCGCAGGGCATATTCGATTTCGGCATCGCGGATCAGGCTTTGGGCGCTGGCCCCTGTGGTCAGGGCGGCCAGAAAAAGCGCGACTTGTAGAAAACGTTTAATGAAAAATGCTGCCATTGACCTTCTTCGCATTGCTTGGGACAAGACCCCTGAATTTGGCACAGTTTGCGGGGGTATGATGAAAACATCAAGTCGAAGCGTGGTTGATCCCTTTATCGTGATGGATGTGATGGAGGCCGCACGCGCGGCTGAGGAGGCAGGGCGCCATATTATCCATATGGAAGTCGGCCAGCCCGGCACGCCCGCCCCCGTGGCTGCACGCGCCGCATTGGCGGAGGCGATGCAGGATCAGGCGATGGGATATACCGTGGCACTGGGCCTGCCGGAACTGCGGGCGCGGATCGCCGGGTTGTATAAGGAATGGTATGGTATCGACCTTGATCCGGCGCGGGTGATTGTGACGCCGGGGTCTAGCGGGGCGTTCATTCTGGCCTTTACCACGCTGTTTGACGCAGGCGCGCGGGTCGGGCTGGGCGAGCCGGGGTATCCGTCTTACCGGCAAATCCTGAGTGCGCTGGATCTGGCGCCGGTGGGGATACAAACCTCGGCTGAAAACCGCTTACAACCGGTTCCGGCCGATCTGGCAGGGCTGGATCTGGACGGGTTGATCGTGGCTTCGCCCGCGAATCCCTCGGGCACCATGCTGGACAGGGGGGCGATGGAGGGGTTGATCCATGCCTGTGCCGATCAGGGGATCAGTTTCATTTCCGATGAAATCTATCACGGGATCCAGTATGAGGGCCGCGCGGTTTCGGCGCTGGAGATCAGTGATGATGTCTATGTGATCAATTCCTTTTCCAAGTATTTCTCGATGACCGGCTGGCGGGTCGGCTGGATGGTGGTGCCTGAAGATCATGTGCGCGTGATCGAGCGGCTGGCGCAGAATATGTTCATCTGCCCCTCGCATGCCTCGCAACTGGTGGCGCTGGCGGCGATGGAATGTGGCGCGGAGCTTGAAGGGAACATGGATGTTTACCGCGAAAACCGCCGGTTGATGCTGGAAGGGTTGCCGCAAGCGGGATTCGACAGGATCGCGCCGCCGGACGGGGCGTTTTACATCTATGCGGATGTGTCGGAGATGACCAACGACAGCCGCGCCTTTGCGGACGAGATTTTGCAAAAGGCTGGCGTGGCGGTGACACCGGGGCTGGATTTCGATCCCGAACGCGGGGCAGGGACGCTGCGGTTTTCCTATGCGCGGGCGACAGAGGATATTGTCGAAGGTCTGGCGCG
>WGBJ01000370.1 GCA_015494385.1 Marinosulfonomonas sp. | reverse complement strand
GTTCAGCGGCGAATGCGCCACCGGCCGATAATGCGGCGGATAGGGCTAATGCACTAATAAAGGTTGTTTTTTTCATGTTCTTCTCCCAGGTCTGATGATCGAAAAAACGGCAGCGACTCTGTTTTGGAGGCTCCGCGATCAGGTAAAGTCTAGCAGGAGGATGGTAAACACGCGGGGTGCTCGATTAACAATGCTACAGTTGATCAGGATTTTTGTTAACAGAATTACATTTTTGGCTATTGTTCTACGCAACTCTGCGGCTTGTAAATAAAACAGGATTATCAGGGTGTTTTGTGTAACACTGGGCGCAACATTTGGGGAATGAAGAAACGGTTCACAATGAATAGGGAAAATACAATCGGCAAACTCGCCAAAATCGCTATCATTGATGACGATCCGGACGTGCGTCTGGCACTGGAATCCTTGTTGCTGGAAAACGGATTTGACCCCCTGCCAATGCAGGGCAGCCGCGATTTTTTCGCTTTGGGGGATCATCCCGATGTTGATCTGGCATTGATTGATCTGCGCTTGAACGGGGAATCCGGCCTGACATTGGCGATCCACATCCGCGAACATCTGGACCTGCCGATTGTGATGCTGACAGGTGTCGGGGACGAGGTGGACAAGATTGTCGGCCTTGAGGCCGGTGCCGATGACTATCTGATGAAACCGTTTAATCCGCGCGAATTGCTGGCCCGCATCCGTGCGGTTTTACGGCGTTATGGCAAGGGGCAGCCAAACGGTGGTCGGTCCGTGCCTGCCGATCACGATACCATCCGTTTTGGCGACAAACTGCTGGATCGTACGCGGCGTGAATTGTTTGACAACACGGGGGCAGAAATACCGCTGACCAACGGCGAATATCGCCTGCTGGAAGTGTTCCTGAGCAAACCCGACGAAATCATCCCGCGCGAGGAATTGCTGGAACAGCTGGGCAGTGATCTGTCGCATTATGTGGACCGCACCATTGATGTGCTGATCCTGCGCTTGCGCCGGAAAATTGAATCCGTGCCCTCCAAGCCCGTCCACCTGCAAACCCGCCGTGGCCTTGGCTATATTTTCGTGCGCGATCCGCAAGGGGCGCTGCGAAATTCCGGCGCCTGATGCGCGGGTTGTTCAACCCCGATATCCGGCAGCGCCTGTGGATTGCGCTGGCGCTGTTGGCGGTTTCAACCATTTTTGTCGGCGGTATTGCCTGGTATGCGCTGGACCGCGCCGGCACGCGGATGGAACGGCTGCACAGCGAAACCCTGACACAGGTGGCCCGCGCGCTGAACCTGTCGAAACAATCCTCGGACATTGCCACATCCGCCCCTTTCCTGTTGAACCTGAAATCCCCTTATCTGATTGAACGCGAAGGGGGTGTGTTGCTGACCACGCTGGAACCTGTGCTGACCGCCTGGCCCTCGGTCGAGGCCAGCGCGCAATCCCCGATCGACACCTACGAGGTCGAGATCGCCGCGATTGTCCAGAAAATGAAAGGGGCCATCACCGATCTGGTGGCCGCAGCGGAAAAGCTGAATGTCGAACAGGATGCCACTCTGGCCCTGAACGCCCGCCTTGCCCGTCTCGAGGCCGCCTATTATCGCCTGTCCACCGACGAGGACCGCGATAGCGCCGAGCGGCGGATCTGGCTGGCCCTGCAGGGCATGGCGAACGAGCTGGTCGGGGCGGGGCATGCGCAAAACCTGCCCGGCGTGGGGGAACGGCAGCGGAATTTCCAGAAGATGGGGCGTGATTTCAATGCCTCCAACGCGATGGATATCCAGACCGATGCCTACCGGACGCTGGTTGAAATATCATCGGGCGAACAGGGCTTGTTTCAGGTCCGGCGCCGTGAACTTTCGCACCGGCTGGAAAGCCAGAACGCCCTGTTTCGCATCCGCTACAACGCCAGCACGATCAGCGATCTGGCTGCCAAATTCGCCCGCAACGCCGAGGATTTCCTGTCCGAGGAACGTCACAAAACCGCTGTTTCGATTGATTTTGCCAAGGCGGTGATCCTGATAGCGGGTCTTGCCAGTGTCACCATTGCGCTGTTGGCGGCCATTTTTGTATCGGGCTATGTGACCGGCAATATCAAAGCGATTTCCGATGCCATGTTGCGCCTGGCCGAAGGGGATCGCAGCACCGAATTGCGACGAAAACCTGTGGCGGATGATGAAATCGGCAAGCTGCACCATTCCTTTCGGGTGTTCCGCGCCAATGCGCTTCGGCTGGACCGCTCGAACCGGCAATTGCACCAGAAAAACGCGCTGTTTGAAAAGATGTTCGCGAATATTTCCGAGGGCATCGCGATTACCAGTGATACGGGGCATTTGACGGCCACGAACCCGAATTTTGCCGATGTTTTGCGGATTGATAAGGCCCTGCTGAAAGGCAAGCCGTTGATTGACGAGGTGATGCAGCACAGCGATTTTGCCGATCAGGCTGTTGCGGCGGGTATCCGTGCCGGTTTCCGGGGCTTTACCGAATTGCAGAATGATGCGGGGCAGACGCTCGAGGTGCGTTGTAGCCGTTTGCCTGACGGGGGCGGCATCTGGCTGTTTTCCGATGCGACCGAGCGGCGGCAACTGGACAACCGGTTGCGGCAGATCCAGCATATCGAAAGTCTGGGCAAAGTCACCGGCGAAGTGGCGCATGATTTTGGCAATGTGCTGTCGACCATCACCGCCAACATTCACCTGCTGGAAACCGGCAGCAAGAAAACCGCGCGCAAAACCCTGTTGCAACGCATGGAAAACGCAGCGGAACTGGGCATGTCCCTGACCCAGCGCCTGCTGGCCTTTGCCCGCAAGCAACGTCTGAAACCCGAGGTGGTCGAGTTGAACGAACTGGTTGACGGGTTGACCGATCTGATACGGATAGGTCTTAAGGACGGGGTGACCCTGACCGCTGATCTGGCGGATGAACAACTACCCGTGCGGGTTGACCCCGGCCAATTGGAAAGTGCGATCCTGAACCTTTGCCTGAACGCCAGTCAGGCCATCGAGGGGCAGGGGGAAATCCATATTACCGTGGCGAAATCCGGCGATGAAACGGCTATGATCGAGGTGGCCGATAATGGCTGCGGCATGGATGAAAGCGTGCTTTCGCGATCATTGGAGCCGTTCTTTACCGCGCGCAAGGACGGGCAGGGGACGGGGCTGGGCCTGTCGATGGTTTACGGCTTTATCAAACAGACCGGCGGCGACATTCAAATCGACAGCACACCCGGCAAAGGCACCCGTGTGCGTTTGATGTTGCCGCTACAGGTGGCTGGCAAATCCAGCCAGACTGTGCCTGTTTGCGGTCGGGCACTGGTGGTCGAGGATGACCCCGCAGAATTGCAAATCGCCACCGGTCTGATGCAGGATTTGGGGTATGAGGTGGTTCGTGCGGCCAGTTTTGCCGAAGCCGAATCCGCCCTGCAATCTAATCCCGAATTCGACGTGGTCCTGACCGATCTGCATCTGGATCAGGGCCGCTCTGGCTGGTCTATTGTCGAATATTGCCTTGAGAATACGAATGGCCGCATCATTGTCGCATCGGGGCGGCTGCCCCAAACCCATCCCTATTCCAACCGGCAAGAGCCGCGCGTGACCTGTCTTGAAAAACCCCTGACGGCCGAGGTTCTGGCACCGGCTGCGGCAAAGCCAACCGCCTTTGCCGCAGCCGGTGCCTGACTATATCGGTTAACCCGCCCGAACAGCCTCAAGGTGTCCCGCAAAACCGTCGCTTTGCATCAGGGCCTTGCAGCGCTCGAACCGTTCTACCGAATAGGCCCAGAAATCTTCGGCAGGGTTGCCATCAGCATGCTGGATCAGCCCCCACAATGTCCACAGCAGATCGCACATGGCCTTGTAGATCACCATTCGGCCAACTTGTGCCGCAGTGGGGTCAGCGCCGAAATAGGCCCGCAACATTTCCATATCCTGCGCGTCGTCAAACCCGCCTTCGACAGATAAATCCCCCAGATCCCACAGCGGGTCATTCATGCCGGAAT
>WGBJ01000369.1 GCA_015494385.1 Marinosulfonomonas sp. | reverse complement strand
ATTGTGCCGGTCGAGGGCACGGATGAGGCCGCAACAGCACGTTTGCGCCAACTCTGGGAAGGCATGGGCGCGATTGTGGATGAAATGGAGGCCGAGCACCACGATCTGGTGCTGGCCGTCACCAGCCATGCTCCGCATCTGATTGCCTATACGATGGTTGGCGTGGCCGATGACCTGGGGCGCGTGACCGATACCGAAGTGGTAAATTACTCTGCCGCCGGTTTTCGCGATTTCACCCGGATTGCGGCGTCGGACCCGACCATGTGGCGCGATGTGTTCCTGAATAACAAAGACGCCACGCTGGAAATTCTGGGTCGCTTCACTGAAGAACTGTTTGCCCTGCAACGGGCGATCCGAACCGGTGATGGCGACCACTTGCATGACTATTTCACCCGCACTCGCGCCATTCGTCGCGGGATTATCGAGGCAGGGCAGGATACCGATGCCCCTGATTTCGGACGGGTGAAATCCTGATGCTGCGGCTGTTCGGCCTCCTTCTGGCGTTTGTTTTGTCAGGGCAAATGGCACTGGCCAATGCCCCGTCCTATTCCTTGCGCCCGCTGGCACGGCCGATCACACAGGCCTATGTCCCGCGTCAAACCACCGTTCCGGTTTATTACAACGCCCGCATTCGCCCCGTGCCGCGCCCCTATGCGGCGCGCACTGCCCAGCCAATGATTGCCCCCGATTTGCGCCCCGATGTTGCGATCTTTATCGGCCCGCCGGGCCTTGCCAAATCCTTGCGCCCGCTGCCGCGCCCCCGCAACATGCGCCGGATTATCGCGCGGACCAATACGGCGCCGGAAATGGTGACACCGGCCCGCGTTGGCCGCGAAGTGCGCGGCCCGCGCCGTGGGTCGGTCTGTGGTGATCGTGCCATACGCGGGCAGGCCATTGCGCCGGTGCGCGGACGCGGCGCTTGTGGCATCCGCAACCCCGTCAAAGTGACAGCTGTGGACGGTGTGGCCCTGACCACCCCCGCCACCATCGACTGCAACACCGCCAAGGCGTTGAAACGCTGGGTTCATAGTGGGGCGAAACCGGCGGTCGGGCGTATGGGCGGTGGCATCAAATCCCTGCGGATCGTCGCCAGCTATGCCTGCCGCACCCGTAACAGCCAGAGCGGCGCCAAGATTTCCGAACATGCCTATGGCCATGCGGTGGACATTGCTGCAATCAACCTGAAGAACGGCAGATCGCTGACAGTATTGAACGGCTGGCGCGACCGCCGCCAAGGGCCGATTCTGAAACGTATGCACCGCGCGGCCTGTGGCCCTTTCGGCACCGTTCTGGGACCAAACGCCAACCGCTACCATCAGGACCACTTCCATTTTGATACGGCGCGATACCGCAGCGGCTCCTATTGCCGATAACCTAATACAAACGCGGTGCGGGTCCGATCGGGAATGGTCCCAGAGACATCTGGCCATCAGCAAAATTCAACGCGATTTCGATCACGTCCTCGCCCTCGGACATGCCCGCCAGCACCTTTAGACCGTTCTGGATGGTCGGGGCAAAATCAGGATCGACCGCGCCGCTTTGATCCGCCAATTCATACATTTTCTGCCAGTTGATTGCCGTCAGGTCCAGCTTGCCCACCGGATAGCCATCTGTGCCGACCTGCAATGTGCCCTTTGCCAAAAAGCGGATGTCGTCCCAGTGGATGGTCAGATCCTTCACCTCGATCTCGGTCACCTTGGGGTGTTCGCCACGGTCGGCGGTCAGGTCCAGCGGGTGGGACAGGCCCAGCGTGCTGTCTAGCTTGAAACTGTCAAACAGCGCCGATTGCTGATGCGCGGGGTCGATCAGGGCGCGCAACTGATCTGGCAGATCGATGCCCTGCGCCGAAATGGCAAAATCGTAAAACAGCGGTTTGGTCGGGGTCTGGCGCAGGGCCACGTTCCCGGCCTTGATCGTCGTTTCCCAGCCCTTGTTCGAGGCTGCGGTCACATTCACCATCTCGAAACTGCTGCGATCAATGATCACATCGCCGCTGAACAGGGGTTTGGGCAGGAACACGACACTGCCCCTGATCATCTCGCTTTTTATGGTGAATTCCTGTTTGGGCAGGGTCACAACCTGCTCTGGCGCCAAGGCGGCGATGATGTGGTAGGGTTTGTAGCTGAGCGCGTAAATCTGGAAAAACGGTGCCCGCCAGCGGATGCCGTTGATGGTATTGGTCAGGTCCACATCCGTGATGCGGGTGTCAAAGCGGTTGGGAAACCCCTGCACGGTCAGGTCGGAATAGGACAGGCGGATGGGATCATCCGGCCCCAGTTCCTGTGCCAGATAGTCCTTAAGCCCCTTTTCCAGCTGGCTGGAGCCAACAAACCAGTAACCGCCCCAAAGCCCCGCCATCACCACAATCAGGCTGATCAGTTTGCGCATATTTCGGCCTTTCTTTCCTGTCCGGTATCGGTGTTTATAAAGGCTGAGGCAAAAAGGACCAGACGCATGGCAGATTCCCCGATGTGGGTGTTCGGATACGGATCATTGATGTGGAATCCGGGGTTTGAATATATCGACCGGCAGATCGCAACGCTAAACGGCTATCACCGGTCGTTCTGTATGCGCTCGATCCACCATCGCGGCACCGATGCGCATCCGGGGCTGGTGCTGGCGCTGGATGCTGCGGACGGGGCGTGTTGCGACGGGCTGGCGTTGAAGGTGGCGGCAGACAAGGCGGAAAGCGTGCTGGACTATCTGCGTGAACGCGAGCTGGTTTCCTCGGCCTATGTCGAGGCGGTGTTGCCCGTCACCCTGCACGACGGGCAACAGGTGCAGGCCGTGACCTATGTGGTGGATGCGGATCATGTGCAGTATTGTGGCGGCTTGCCATTGACGGAGCAGGCGGGGATCATTGCCACGGCCATTGGCGGGCGCGGGCCGAACGATGAATACCTGCACAACACCGCAGATCATCTGCACGAATTGGGCATTTCCGACGATGATCTGGACTGGTTGTCCGCGCGAGTGAAAGCCCTGGCAGAACAGCGTTAAATTGCAGGTTGGCATCCGGGCCGCATCGCACTATCGTGCATGAAAACAACAATCAGGTCAGGGAATGTCCAAATGGACCAGCCAGATCAACAGGCCAAAGTACATTTCACCCAGCCGGTAAGCCAGTTTCTGACGATGCTTGCGGTTGTCGGTGCCGTGAGCTTCGGGGCCTATATGACATTTTCGCGGGTCGAGGCGTTTTATGCCGCCAACCCGGTATTGAACGGACTTATCCTGATGGTATTCGCCATCGGTGTGCTGGCCTGTTTCTGGCAGGTGCTGCAACTGGTGTCCTCGGTCAAATGGATCGAAAGCTTTGCCCTGAATCAGGACGACAGCGAAATGCCAAAGGCACCGCGCCTACTGGCGCCGCTCGCGGCCCTGTTGCGGACACGGGGCGCGCGGATGCAGATCGGGGCCTCATCATCACGCTCGATCCTGGATTCCGTTGCCACACGCATCGACGAAGCCCGCGACATTACCCGTTATATCGTGAACCTGCTGATCTTTCTGGGGCTGTTGGGCACGTTTTACGGGCTGGCGACAACGGTGCCTGCACTGGTCGAGACAATCCGCTCACTGGCCACCGACAACACCGGTGATGCAGCCAGTGGATTTACCCGTTTGATGAACGGGCTGGAAAAACAGCTGGGCGGCATGGGCACGGCGTTCTCGTCTTCCTTGCTGGGTTTGGCGGGGTCATTGCTGGTGGGGCTGCTGGAACTGTTTGCCAGCCACGGCCAGAACCGGTTTTACCGCGATTTGGAAGAATGGCTGTCCACCATCACCCGCGTCGGGTTTTCCGATGGCGAAGGCGGCGAGCAAAGCGTCGTTGCCGGTGTGCTGGACCACATGTCCGAACAAATGGAAACCATGCGCGAATTGTTCATGCAAAGCGACGCCAGCCGCGCCATGGTGGATGAAAAACTGGGCGCATTGGCGGGGTCGGTTGAACGGCTGACCGACCGGATGGCCAAGGATGCCAATGTCTCGGACGCGCTGTTGAAAGTGTCCGAAGGGCAGGATGCGCTGGTGCAACTGTTGGCCACACAGGCCGAAGAAGGCGCAAGCAGTGTCGATGCCGAAAGCCGGATGCGCTTGCGTTCGATTGATGTGCAATTGCTGCGCGTGCTTGAGGAAATGTCGGCGGGCCGTCAGGAAGTTACCGCCGAATTGCGCGGCGAAATGGCCGCGCTTACGCAGGCGCTGCGCGATATCACCCCCAAAGGGCGGAGGCAGGGCTAATGGCGCTCAGCCGTCGATCAGGGCAACGGTTTCAGGCCTCGATCTGGCCGGGGTTCGTGGATGCGATGACGGCGCTTTTGCTGGTGCTGATGTTTGTGCTGACCATTTTTATGGTGATCCAGTTTTTCCTGCGCGAAACCATTAGCGGCCAAGCCACCGAGCTGGATGACCTGAACGCGCAAATCGTCAGCCTGGCCGATTCACTGGGGCTTGAGCGCCAGCGGGCAACGGCCCTTGAACAGGATGTGGCGCGGTTGGACAGCACGCTTGAACAGGCCCGAAAGGAAGCTGATACCCAACTGGCGTTGATTGCCACCCTGACCTCGCAGCGGGATGCGCAGGCGGCGGAACTGGAACAGCAACGCGCCTCGATCACCAGTTTCGAGGCACAAGTGGCAACCCTGTTGGCCGAACGCGATGCCGCCCGCAACGAGGGCGCGGCGTTGACCGCAGAACTGGATGCCGCCAAGGAAGAACAGGCCAGGCTGATTTCGGATCGGGAGGCCTTGAAACTGGCGCTGGCCACCGCACGGGATGAAGTGGATGCACAGGCCGAAGCGGCGCGTTTGGCGGCAGCCCGCAAAGAAGCACTGGACGCCCTGATTGCCGATCTGCGCACGAAAAATGAAGGACAGGAAGCAACCCTTGCCCAGACACAGGCGCAACTGGAAGCCCAAGCCGCCCGCCAAAGCGAGCTGGAAGCGCAATTGAGCGAGGCTGAAAAGGCGCGACTGGCAGATGCCGCTGCCGCAGAAGCGTTGCGCGAGCGCTTGAAGAATGCCGACACCGAGCTGACAGCGATGACACTGGCGCTGGAAGAAGAGCGCAAGCGTGCCGAGGAAACCCTGACCCTGCTGGCCGCGGCCGAAGCCGCCAAGGGGGATCTGAATGCCAAACTGGCCGCTGCGGTTCTGGCCGCAAGCGAGGTCGAGGGCACACAAGAGGAAATTCAGGCGCAATTGTCCAAGGCTCTGGCCGAGAAACTGGCCGCCGAAGAGCGCGCCAATGAACAGATGTCGGTCGCCGAGGAGCGGGCAATTCTGCTGTTGTCGGCGCAAAAATCTCTGGCGGATCAAAAAGAACAATCAGCCGAGGCTCAGCGCAAACTGGCCTTGCTGAACGCGCAGGTTGCCGAATTGCGCAAGCAACTGGCCTCGCTGCAATCGCTGCTGGACCAGTCAGCGGCCAAGGATGTGCAGGCAAATATACAGATCCGGACGCTGGGAACACAGTTGAACACCGCGCTGGCCCGTGTCGCGTCAGAAGAAAAACGCCGCCGCGAGCTGGAAGAGGCCGAGCGTAAACGGCTGGAAGAAGAACGTGCGCGGCTGGCTGCACAGGCGCAGGATCTGGAGCATTACAAATCCGAATTCTTTGGCCGGCTGCGGGATTTGCTGGCCACGCAAGAGGGCGTGCGGGTGGTCGGGGACCGTTTTGTGTTCTCGTCCGAGGTTCTGTTTGAGCCGGCTTCGGCGGTCCTGTCGGACGAGGGCAAGGCGCAGATTGCCAAGATTGCCGCTATTTTACGTCAGGTTGCCGACAAGATACCGCCGGAAATCAACTGGATCGTCCGCGTGGACGGGCATACCGACAACGTGCCGTTAAAGGGGACGGGGCGCTATCGTGACAACTGGGAGCTAAGTCAGGCACGCTCCCTGTCTGTTGTGCGCTATATGGTGGACGAACTGGACTTCCGGC
>WGBJ01000368.1 GCA_015494385.1 Marinosulfonomonas sp. | reverse complement strand
CGACCGTCCGTTCGATAGAAAAGGCGCAGATGCGGGTAAGGCAGGCAGAGTTCCTTTTGTTCATGGATCTGAACGCGGACGGGTCGGTTACACAGGACGAGCTTAAGGCTTACAACCGCACTCAGGAGCCGAGACGGCAATCCCAGAACACGTTGGCCTTTATGAAGGCTGATACAAACGAGGATGGTATCCTGACGATCACCGAGATAATGCAGTATGCAGATAAACGTATCGCCAAACAGGGGCGGGCGATAAGTGGCAGGGTTGTTAACGGAATAATGAACATGGATATTGACGGCGACGGCAAGGTCACTACGCGAGAGTTGGTCGAGGTTGTCAAAGCGGTTTCCGGTTGATCTGCGACTGTTTTCCGGTTCGGGAAAACTGAAATTTGCTTTAATTGCCCCTCGCCGTGACTGGTCTGATCCCGTATAACCCTGCCAACAACTGGGGGAGTCGCATATTATGACCGGAGAATTATCGCCAATAGACAAGGCCAAATTTGTCGCGGCCAAACGGGCTGTGGAATATGTCGAGGATGGCATGCGTGTCGGCCTTGGCACCGGATCAACCGCTGCGTGGATGGTGCGCTGTCTGGGGGAAATGGTCCGCGAGGATGGCTTGAAAATCAAGGGTGTTCCCACATCTACCCGCACCGCCGATCTGGCGCGTCAGGTCGGGATCGAGGTGATCTCGCTGGACGAGGCAAAGTGGCTGGATGTCACCATTGACGGCACCGATGAATATGACGGTAACCTGAACCTGATCAAAGGTGGCGGTGGCGCGTTGTTGCAGGAAAAGATCGTCGCCACGGCCTCGGATATGATGGTGGTGATTGCCGATATTTCCAAACGGGTGGAAACACTGGGCGCTTTTCCGCTGCCGATCGAGGTGATCCCCTTTGGCTTGCAAACCACACAGGCACTGGTCGAGGAAACATTGGTCAGCATGGATGTGCTGGGCAACAATGTGACCCTGCGGATGAATGGCGATGTTCCCTTTATCACCGATGAGGGCAATCACATTCTGGATCTGCATCTGAACCGCATCGGCAACCCGCGCCAGTTTTCGCTGGTGATCAACCAGATCCCCGGTGTGGTGGAAAACGGGCTGTTCATCGATATTTGTGACGCGGTTGTGATCGGTTACGGGGATGGCAAAGTCGAAGTGCGGGATATAAATGCGGGCACGGTGCAGGAAGATCGTATCGACTTTGTCGAAAACGAAAACCTGTTCACCGATCTGACCGACTAACCTTTTCAAAAGGGCGCGAGCATTATGAAATTTGACTATGATCTTTTCGTCATTGGCGGCGGCTCGGGCGGGGTGCGCGCGGGGCGTCTGGCAGCATCCGAAGCAGGCGCCAAAGTGGCGCTGGCCGAGGAATACCGCATGGGCGGCACCTGTGTTATTCGCGGTTGCGTGCCGAAAAAGCTGATGGTGTTTGCCTCGGCCTATAGCGGGGCCAATGCGGATGCCCGCGCCTATGGCTGGTCGGATGCCAGCATCGGCACGTTTGACTGGCCGCATTTCAAGGCCAAGCTGGATGCCGAACTGGACCGGCTGGAAAACATCTATCGCACCAATCTGGCCAAGGCGGGTGTCGAGATTTTCAATGCCCGTGCCGAACTGGTGGATGCGCATACGGTCAAGCTGTCGAGTGGCGAAACCTTTACCGCGAAACACATCCTGATTGCGGTTGGCGGACGTCCGTTCACGCCCGATTTTGAAGGCTCGGAGTTGACGATCACATCGAACGATGTTTTCAACCTTGAAAAGCTGCCACGCTCCATCCTGATCGTTGGTGGCGGGTTTATTGCCTGCGAATTTGCCTGCATTCTGAACGGGTTGGGCGTTGAGGTGACGCAATTCTATCGCGGCGCGCAAATCCTGCGCGGGTTCGATGACGAGGCCCGCGGCCATGTCGCCGATCTGGTGCGCGAGCGGGGTGTGGACCTGCATGTCGGCACCGATGTGATGAAGATCGAAAAGGATGATCGCGGGCTGTTCGTGAAATGCACCACCGGCCATGACCACCATTTCGATGCGGTGATGTATGCCACCGGACGGGTGCCCAACACGGACAATCTGGGACTGGAAAACACCGGTGTCGAGCTGGGCCGCAAGGGCGAGATCATCGTTGATGACTATTCGCAAACCGCTGTGCCCTCGATTTACGCGGTGGGGGATGTGACCGACCGGATCAACCTGACTCCGGTTGCCATCCGCGAAGGGGCAGCCTTTGTCGATACCGTGTTCCACGGCAAACCAACCAAAGCCGATCACGAACTGGTCGCCAGCGCCGTCTTTACCCAGCCCGAACTGGGCACCGTCGGCATGACCGAGGAAGAAGCGCGCGAACAAGAACCGATCGAGGTTTATTCCGCCACCTTCCGCGCCATGCAGACCGGTTTTGCCGAACGCGAGGACCGGGTGATGATGAAACTGATCGTGTCACAGGCCACCCGTGTGGTGCTGGGCTGTCATATCGTGGCAGACAATGCCGGTGAAATGATCCAGTTGGCGGCGGTTGCGGTCAAGATGGGCGCGACCAAAGAGGACTTTGACCGCACGGTCGCGGTTCACCCGACAATGACCGAAGAACTGGTGACAATGAAGGTGCCGACACGCACTGCGTAAAATTCACCGGTGCGGACGGCTTGTAATTCGCCTATACAGGATACAGTTTAGGTAAGGTATTTGAACATAAGGAAGCTCAATGGCTGGAAATAACGGCGGACCCTGGGGTGGAGGCGGCAACAACGGCGGCGATGACAATCGCGGCGGTGGTGGCAAACGTCCCGGACAGGACGGGCCACAAATCCCCGAACTCGAAGAAATTGTGAAAAAAGGTCAGGAGCAACTGCGCGTCCTGATGGGTGGCGGTCGCGGACGCGGCGGCAACGGCAGTGGCGGACAAGGTGGGCAACCCACCGGACCGGCGTTGACCAAAGGCACCATCGGCCTTGGCCTGCTGGCGGCCGCTGTGGTCTGGAGCTTTGCGTCATTTTACACGGTCAAACCCGAAGAGCAGTCGGTTGAACTGTTCCTTGGCAAATATTCGCAAACCGGCGATCCCGGTCTGAATTTTGCACCTTGGCCGGTTGTCTCTAAAGAAGTGGTGGTCGTAACCCGCGAACGCACCGTTGATATCGGTGTCGGCAATCGCGGTGGCGACGCCGGTCTGATGCTGACCGGGGACGAAAACATCGTCGATATCGATTTTCAGGTGGTGTGGAACATCAATGATCCCGCCAAATTCCTGTTTACGCTGGAAAATCCCGATCTGACCATCAAGGCGGTATCGGAATCGGCCATGCGCGAGATTATCGCCCAGTCCAATCTGGCCCCGATCCTGAACCGGGATCGCGGTGCGATTGCCAGCAAACTGCAAGAGCTGATCCAGTTCACGCTTGATAGCTACGACAGCGGTATCAACATTGTGCGCGTCAACTTTGACCGTGCCGACCCTCCGAAAGAGGTGATCGCGGCCTTCCTTGATGTGCAAGCTGCCGAACAGGAACGCGACCAGTTGGAAAAAGAGGCCGACGCCTATGCCAACAAGAAACTGGCCGAGGCGCGTGGTCAATCCGCGCAAATTCTGCAAATCGCCGAAGGTTATCGTGCGCAGGTCGTAAACGAGGCCGAAGGTGAAGCGAGCCGGTTTAGTGCGGTTCTGTCGGAATACCAGAAAGCACCGGAAGTCACCCGTCAGCGGCTCTATCTGGAAACGATGGAAGAAGTGCTGGGCAACGTCGACAAGATTATTCTGGATGGAAATTCGCAGGGGGGGCAGGGTGTTGTACCCTATTTGCCGCTGAACGAGTTACGCCGCAATAGCGGGGGGAACAACTGATGCGTAAGACAACTTTAATTCTGCCGATCGCCTTTTTGGTTGTAATCGCCGCGCTGTCCTCGGTTTTCGTGGTAACGGAAAAAGAAAAGGCGCTGGTGCTGCAATTCGGTAAAGTCGTTGCAGTGAAAGAAGATCCAGGTCTGGGTTTCAAAATCCCGCTGATTCAGGAAGTGGTCAAATATGACGACCGTATTCTTTCGCTGGACACACCGGAATTGCAGATCACCCCGCTGGATGACCGCCGTTTGGTGGTTGATGCCTTTGCCCGTTACCGGATCACGGATGTGAACAAATTCCGTCAGGCCGTGGGTGCCGGTGGCATTCGCACGGCGCAATCGCGTCTGGATTCGATCCTGCGCGCCCAAACCCGCGAGGTTCTGGGTTCGGTCAACTCCAATGACATTCTGAGTGTGGATCGCGCTGCGCTGATGGTGAAAATCCGCAACGGGGCGGCTGCCAAAGCGCAGAGCCTTGGGGTGACAATCATCGACGTGCGCCTGAAACGCACCGATTTGCCGCCAGAAAACCTGCAGGCCACCTTTGGCCGGATGCGGGCCGAACGCCAGCGCGAAGCAACGGACGAACGCGCCCGTGGCGCCGAGGCCGCACAACGGGTTCGGGCACAGGCAGACCGGACGGTTGTGGAACTGGTGTCGGATGCCAAACGGCAGGCCGAAATCATTCGCGGTGAGGCCGATGCCAAACGGAACGCGATTTTCGCCAAGGCCTATGGTGCGGATCAGGAATTCTTCCGCTTCTACCGTTCGCTTTCGGCTTATCGCAATTCGCTGAAAGGCAGTAATTCGACGATGGTTCTGTCGCCTGATAGTGAATTCTTCAACTATCTGAAATCGGCAAAACCTGAATGATGGAACAAATCATTCTGGCCTTCGGGCTGGTATTGGTAATCGAGGGGCTGGTGTACGCACTGGCCCCTTGGCTTGTGGAATCCCTGCTGGAAACCATGAAGGAAATGCCGCTGGAAACCCGCCGCCGCATCGGGCTGGTGGCTGTGGCCATCGGGGTCGGGCTGGTGTGGCTGGCCAGGGGGTTTGGCTGAATTATACTTCACAACCGCTTGAAATTTCACACAGGGGTTTGTGTTCTGCCGAATTAGGCTTATCTATAGAACAGCAGGCAAAATGCGGTGTATCGCCGTGCAGTATGTCTTTGAACCCAGGATAAGGAGCCCTTGGACGTGATACCCAAAGCTATTTCCAAATCGGTCGCGCAAAACAGGCAGGCCAGTTCGTTCATTCAAAAAACCGGATTTCTGGCACTTGCAACAATGCTGTTGCTTCTGCAAGCCGTCATGGCCAACGCCCGCAGCGGGCCAGGCAGCTTTGCCGATCTGGCTGAAAAGATCAGCCCGTCAGTGGTGAACATCACCACGACCACCACAATCGCCGGCCCGATGGGCCAAGGCCCAGTTGTTCCCGACGGATCCCCGTTCGAGGATTTCTTTCGTGATTTCATGGATCGTGGTGGCAACGGTGCCCCGCCGCGTCGCTCGCAGGCGCTTGGCTCGGGGTTTGTGATTTCCGAGGACGGTTATATCGTCACCAACAACCACGTTATCGCCGAAGCCGACGAAATCGAGATCGAGTTTTTCTCGGGCGAGGTGCTGCCAGCCAAACTGATTGGCCGTGATCCCAAGGTCGATATTGCCCTGCTGAAAGTCGAGAGCGACAAACCTTTGCCGTTCGTTTCTTTCGGGGACAGCGACATCATGCGCGTTGGCGACTGGGTGATGGCGATGGGCAACCCGCTGGGTCAGGGGTTCTCGGTTTCTGCCGGGATTATATCGGCCCGCAATCGCGAATTGTCCGGCACTTATGACGACTATCTTCAAACGGATGCCGCCATCAACCGTGGCAATTCGGGCGGGCCGCTGTTCAATATGGACGGCGAAGTCATCGGTGTGAACACCGCGATCCTGTCACCCAATGGTGGCTCGATCGGGATCGGTTTTTCGATGGCCTCGAACGTGGTGACACGGGTTGTGGACCAGCTTAAGGAATTTGGCGAAACCCGCCGTGGCTGGCTGGGCGTGCGCATTCAGGACGTGACCGAAGACGTGGCCGAGGCGCTGGGGCTGGACAAAGCTGCCGGTGCATTGGTCACCGATGTTCCCGAAGGCCCTGCTGCCAAGGCCGGTATCAAGGCAGGGGATGTGATCACCGCCTTTGACGGTGTGCCCGTGCCCAACACCCGCGCATTGGTGCGTCAGGTCGGCAATACACAAGTCGGTAAAGAAGTCCGCGTGGTGGTGCTGCGCGATGGCAAAACCCAGACGCTGAAAATCACCTTGGGACGTCGTGAAACCGCAGAAGGAACTGTGCCTCAAGCCGAGGGCAAAAATCCGAAGGCCCCTGTTGAAAAGGGTGTTCTGGGATTGATTGTCACCGCCATGACGGACGAGTTGCGCCAGCAACTGGGGCTGCCCGATGACGCCGAAGGGCTTGTTGTCAAAGATGTGGACGAAGCCTCGCAAGCCTTTGAAAAAGGTCTGCGCGCCGGGGATGTGATCACCGAGGCCGGCCAGCAAAAGGTCGCCACTGTTGACGATCTGGAAGCCCGCATTGCGGATGCCAAAGAGGCCGGCCGCAAATCGCTGCTGCTTCTGGTGCGCCGCGCAGGCGAGCCGCGGTTTGTGGCGCTGTCGCTGCAATAGGCATCGACACTAGCTGAAAATCTGAAAGCCCCTGCATTTTGCGGGGGCTTTTGCTTTTTGCGGGCAGGTCAAAGAAACGGCATGCGGAATTGACGCCTGCAAGGCAAGGCAATAGCGTCGACAGGAACCTATCTGGAGAATCCCCCAATGACCCTATCCCACGGCCGCCCCTATCTTGCCATTCCCGGACCATCCGTGGTGCCCGACAGGGTGTTGCAGGCG
>WGBJ01000367.1 GCA_015494385.1 Marinosulfonomonas sp. | reverse complement strand
GCGCATCGCGGAAAAGCACCGATCGGCCGGAAAAGACGGAATCGTTTCGCTGCAAGTTTCAGATTCGCCCGGTCAAAAAGGCTATATTCCCTATTCGACAAAACCGATGAATTGGCACACCGACGGCTACTATAATGCACCCGACGAAAAGATCCGCGCGATGGTGCTGCATTGTGTGCGCGCCGCACAGGATGGCGGCGTCAATCAGGTGTTCGATCCGGAAATCGCCTACATCCGCCTGCGCGATGAAAACCCCGATTATATCGCGGCACTGTCACACACCAGCGCGATGACCATTCCGGAAAACCGCGAACCGAACGGCAATGTGCGCCCCGCCAGCATCGGCCCCGTGTTCGAGGTAAACAGCGATACCGGCCATCTGGAAATGCGCTATACCGCCCGCACCCGTTCAATCGAATGGCGCGATGATAGCGCCACCCGTGCCGCCGTGGATTTCCTGAATTCGGTGATGAATTCGGATGATCCTTATATACAGACCATCAAAATGCAGGACGGCGACGGGCTGCTATGCAATAATTCGCTTCACAATCGCACAGGTTTTGACGCAAACAGCGAAAAGCCCAGCGCGCGCCTGCTTATGCGTGTAAGGTTCCACAATCGCGTTACAGGGAGAAACTGAAATGGCCAAACTTAGCGACCTTATTATTGCCCACCCGGAAATCGACAGCTTTTCGGCATTGGAACTGCTGGTCGCCCACGCGGGCGAATCCGGCGAGATGTTTCTGGAATTCGACGTCAAACCCGATTACCGCGACACCCCGAAGAAATGGGAATGGCGGCTGGAAGCGGTGTTTGCAGCGGGGCTGAAATATGTCTGACGAAGTCATCACGGATGTTGCGGAATTCAATTTTCCGTTCAAAAAGCATGTGACGCTAAAAAACGTCGCCTATGACAACGGATCGAACTGGCTGCGCGTGACCATCCGCGAACAGCGCCGCTTTACCATCTTCGATCTGGACCCCGAAAGTGCCGCCGATTTCGGTGCCACCCTGTCGCAATGGGCAAAAGACAATCAGGGCTAGGCCCGACCTATATATTAAAGAGACGCGCGCAATGGATTACCTTCCTATCTTCCTTGATATCACCGACAAGCTGGTCGTCGTGGATGGCGGCACAACCGTGGCCGCCCGCCGCGTCGAACGCGCCCTTCTGGCGGGCGCCAAAGTGCATCTGTTCGACGAAAACCTGTCGGATGAATTCAGCACATTGCTGGGCCACGAAAACCTGACCCACCACCCCCGCGCCATCACGGCCGAGGATATAGCCGATGCCGTGGTCGCCTATGGCGCCTCCGAGGATGAGGCCCGCGACACCCTGCTTTACACCGCCGCCAAACAGGCCGGTGTTCTGGCCAATGTCGCGGATGTGGGCGAATATTGCGATTTCATCACCCCCTCGGTGGTGGATCGTTCGCCATTGGTTATCGCCATTTCATCTGGCGGCACTGCGCCTGTGATCGCCCGCATCCTGCGCGCCCGTATCGAAAGCCTGCTGCCCCCGGCTTACGGGCGCATGGCCGAATTCCTTGGCAGGTTCCGCGACCGCGTGCTGACCGGTATCAAAGGCACCACCGAACGCCGCCGGTTCTGGGAAACCATGATCGACGGGCCTGCGGGGGACCATTTCCTTGCCGGTGATCTGGAGCGCGCCGAAAGCCACCTTTTGTCCTCGCTTGAATGTGCCACCGGTAAAGGCGCACCCTGTGAGCAGGGCGAAGTGTTCCTTGTCGGCGCTGGCCCGGGGGATCCTGATCTTTTGACCTTCCGTGCCCTGCGCCTGATGCAACGCGCCGATGTTGTGCTTTACGACCGGCTGGTGGGGGATGGCATCCTTGAACTGGTGCGCCGTGACGCTGAACGCATCTATGTCGGCAAACGCCCCGACAACCACGCGATGTTCCAGGAAGACATCAGCGCCCTGATGGTGAAACTGGCCAAAGACGGCAAACGCGTGCTGCGCCTGAAGGGGGGGGACCCCTTCATTTTCGGACGCGGCGGCGAGGAAATCGAGATGCTGG
>WGBJ01000366.1 GCA_015494385.1 Marinosulfonomonas sp. | reverse complement strand
ATAAAGCGATCCCCGATCACCACCCGCGCACCGATCCTGACACCCTGCAACAATAGCGCATCATCGCCAATCCGCGCGCCCTCGGCCACGCTGACGTGGCTGGCAATCCGTGCACGTGCACCAATCACGGCCCCGCGCCCGACCACCACGAACGGGCCAATCGCCGCGTCTTCACCAATTACCGCTTCGGGGTGGATCACGGCGGTTGCATGGATACCTGCCTCGATTTCCGGCCCCGCATCCAGCAGCGCCGTCAGTCCCGACATCGCATAGCGGGGGCGTGGTACGAAAATAGCGGCCTTCAGCCCCAGCGCCTGCCAATCCGCCCCGTCCCACAGAACGGCGACCAGTGCCTGCCCCTGCGCCAACCCGTCCGCGTATTTCGGGTCCATCGCCAAGGCCAGATCCCCTGCCCCTGCCATTGCCGGCTCGGAGGCGCCATTGATCACAACGTCAACAGCGCCAACGGCTTTCGCCCCCAGCGCTGTTGCAACTTCTGAAACTGTATAGCCCATATGCGGCCCCCAACGGTTATGTCGGGAACAGATTTAACCCCGAACCGCGCGCAGCACCACCCCGGCTTTGCTAAGGGCATTGAAAATCTTGGCGTCGCGTCCGTAAACGTCCCGACGATATTCCATGCCCCCCTTTGGTTTGGTGATGGCTGTGCGGTAAATCAGATGCACCGGCACAGGGTTTTTCAAATCCACCTTGGTCTCGCGACCGGTTTTCAGGATGGCCTGAAAATACTCCTGCGGGTTCGGCACCTGTTTTTCCAACAGTGCATAGGCGAAATCAAACGGCTGTTGCAACCGGATGCACCCGTGGCTGAACGCCCGCACATTGCGGTTGAACAGGTTTTTCGACGGGGTGTCGTGCAGGTAGATGTTGTATTTGTTCGGGAACATGAACTTGACCAGCCCCAAAGCATTGCCGCGGCTTGGCGGCTGCTTCAGGTTAAACGGGAAGGTCCGTTCGTTATACTGCGAGAAATCGACAGCCCCACGGTTCACCGTGCGCCCGCGCGCATCCACCAGTTTCAAATGACCCACCGCATTCGGGTTGCGCTTCAACAGCGGCAGATATTCCTTGATCGCGATCGAGCGCGGCACATTCCAGGTCGGATTGATGATCATGAATTCCATCACATCCGAAAATTCCGGTGTGCGTCGATCGCTTACATTTTTCCCGACCACCGAACGGGTGACGAAAGTCACCTTGTTGTTGTCAACGATTTTTGCGGTGAAATCTGTCAGGTTAACCAGAATATGACGCTTGCCACGGGGCTGGTTGAACCAGCGCTCGCGCTCCAGCGCAACGATGATCGAACGCAGCCGGTATTCCGCAGGCTTGTTGATTTCGGCCATCGTGGCCTTACCGGCCACACCATCCGTCGGCAGCCCGTGATCCCGCTGGAACAACTGGACAGCTTTTTGCATCTTGGCATCATAAACCTGCGACGAGGACCGCTTTAGATAACCCATTGCCATCAGCCGGTTACGCAGCGCGACAACACTTGCCCCGCTTGCACCGGGTTTAAGCGATGCAGCCGGAACCTTGGGGCCGAAACCGCCCCGGCCCAGCAGTTTTTCCAGCTTGCGTTTTTCTTTCATCAAACGCAGGTATTCAGGTGTTTTCGGGGGCAGCTTTTTCAGAAACCCGGCAGGCGAGCTTTTGGCAAAGGCCTGCAGCGTTTGCAGCCGGTCGTAATGGACAACCTTTCGCACCATACCGCTGTCGATTTTGCGCGGGTTCAACACGCCGGAACGCATATCATCTGCATATTGCAGGAACAGGCGGCTCATCTCGACTTCCATGCGCCCGCGATCACGGCCGGTTTTGGCCGCCTTCAGACGTGCGCGCAGACCGTCGACATCATAGCGCTTGACGGGCAACCCGTGGTCCCCCGCTTTGGCCAGTGCCGACAGGAATGCCTTGCGGCGTTGGCCGTCTTTGCCGGCACGGCCTGTCCAAATCGATTTATAGTTTCTGGACTTATAGAATTCAGCCAAAGCCGCATCATTGGCCGCTGCTGTCGCAACAGCCTGATTATATGCTGTGACCTGCGCATTCGCAGATCCGCCCGATAGTGCCAATGACAAAACAACCGCCAAAGCTGCAACAAATCTATACCCAAAACGCATTTGAAATAGCGCGCTATACATTCCGAACCCCTAAATAGTTTTTTTCCATAGTTCTCAATGGCGCAGACAATCGTTAATTTTCCAGGCCAAGTCCATTCACATTCGCATCATTTTGCCACAAACAATCAGGGCGACGCAATAATGCATGCCAGTTTCATCTAAAATACAACAGATTCAGGATTTCAGCAGAATGTTGCCGATTTCACTGGTTTTAAACAAAATTGAGCAAAGATCGCTTGGCGGTTGATTCGAGATGTGTAATAAATGGCCAACATCTGGGGATGTATAGGCAAAAGTTTGTTTTCAAAAGCAAACGACAGCTGTGGGACAGGCGAAAGAACAATGACGGACAAGACGACTTCGGGTACGAAAAAATCCTTGATCACGCGACGCGGTGTTTTGCGGGCTTTTGCCGCAACAACGCTCGTTGCCGCGCCGACTTATGCCAATGCAGCAGGTTTCCTGCGCGGGGCTGGCGATGTGCGCCGTCTGCGCATGTATTCCGGCCGCACCGGCGAGCATCTGGATACGATCTACTGGATCGAAGGCAAATACATCAAAGACGCCATCAAGGAAATCAACTATTTCATGCGCGACTGGCGCGAAGATGCCAGCCGAGACATGGATATCCGAACCTTCGATATCATTACAGCAGCCCATAATTTGCTGGACACAACAGAACCCTATCTGCTGCTGTCTGGTTACCGCACTCCAAAAACCAATGCGATGCTGCGGTCGCGGTCGCGCGGTGTGGCCAAGAATTCACTGCACATGAAGGGTCAGGCCAACGATCTGCGCCTGAAATCGCGCTCGGTCAACCAGATTTACAATGCTGGCCGCTCCTGTGGTGCTGGCGGTGTTGGCAAATATTCGCGCTCCAACTTTGTGCACATGGATTGCGGCGCTGTTCGCACTTGGGGCAGCTAAGACCAACCATATGACGTAAACAATCAGGGCGTCCTTATGCTTTGATCCCCCCCCTCTGTAGGGGCTGTGTTCCTTTCACCATCTGAATGGCCTTTTCCTGTGTCCCACTGAAAACGGTGCCATAACAGGTGGTTTCCACTTGCAATGCCGTTTTGCCAAGCAGACAAAGGTATAGTGGTTGAGTAACAAGGGACACGAGTAAAGGCATGCAATACAGGCCCGAAATTGATGGCTTGCGCGCAATTTCGGTTCTGCCCGTTATTTTATTTCACGCAGGATTTAGCACATTCAGTGGCGGCTACATCGGCGTCGATGTGTTCTTTGTTATCTCGGGCTACCTGATTACCGGAATTATTCTCGAGGACCTGCAACAAGGCCGGTTTTCGATACTGCGTTTCTATAAACGGCGTGCGCGTCGGATTCTTCCTGCCCTTTTTCTGGTTGTTGCTGCTTGTATTCCTTTTGCCTGGATGTGGATGCCGGCCCACTCCTACAAGGATTTCGCACAAAGCGTGGTGGCGGTTTCTGTTTTTGCCTCCAACATCCTGTTTTACCGCGAAGCAGGATATTTCGACCTCGCAGCAAATGAAAAGCCGCTTTTACACACCTGGAGCCTGGCGGTCGAGGAACAATATTACCTGATTTTTCCGATCCTGCTGCTGTTCCTATGGCGTTACAGGTGCAACCGGGCTTTCTATGGCATTTCCGTGCTTGCGATCCTTAGTCTGGCGCTTGCCGAGTGGGGTTGGCGGACATACCCGATTGCCAATTTCTATCTTGCTCCAACCCGGGCATGGGAATTTCTGGCCGGTTCAATCGTTGCATTCCTGCATGCTAAAAGCCCTCAAAAACCAGGCAATGTTGCCGCACTGCTCGGGTTTTCTCTGATCGTGTTTTCCATCTTTTATTATGATGAAAACACCCCGTTTCCCTCGCTCTATGCAACCGTTCCAGTCGGAGGAGCCGTTCTTGTCCTGATGTTTGCCACCAAGGGCACATGGGTTGCACGGCTTTTATCCTTTCGGGCGTTTACCGCAATTGGCCTGATCAGCTATAGCGCCTATCTGTGGCATCAACCCTTGTTCGCTTTTGCCCGTATCTACAACCTGTACCCGCCTGGCCCGTGGGAAATGCTGTTCCTATCCGGCCTGTCTCTGGTCCTTGCCTATTTCAGCTGGCGATTTGTCGAACAGCCGTTTCGCTCCGGCAAACTCGCGACCACCCTCTCACCGCGACAGGTTTTCCTGCTGGCCACCGCCACAGGCAGCGCCCTGATTGCCTTTGGCGTTTACGGGCACCTGAAAAACGGACTGCCCCAACGGCTGAATGAAACCGCCCGATACTATGCCGGCCTGTCCCAAAGCGAAAACCCCTATGACAACTGCATGATAAGGATAGGCGAGGATTATCGCAGCCATCCCCGCAAAGGATGTCAGGATTTTATCATCAATGACAGGATTGACGTTATGTTCATCGGGGACAGCCATTCCCATGCGCTTGCCCATCAGGCCCAGCAGGCCTTGAAAAACGCGGGTATATCCTCCTATTCCGTTGCCTATGCCGGCTGCATCGGTCTGGAAGGGTATTTTCGCCCCCACACCCCCGAAAAACTACGCTGCACCAATTACAACCGGTCCATGCTGGATTTTGCCCGTAAATCCGGCGTAAAAACCCTCGTTATTACGTCACGGTTTACCCTTTATTGGGACGGCGAAAGATATTCCAACGGTGAAGGGGGCTTCGAAAACGGAAAAGGCGCCTACTATGTTGACCTGCTGGAATACGCAGACTTAAACGCCGGCCCTCATGATCCGGCGCGCCAGAAAAGGGTGTTACAGTCATATGCCGCAAAAATTCACAAGCTGGCCAATGAATTCAATGTCATTCTGGTCTACCCTATTCCCGAAGCCGGCTGGAATGTCCCCGAACTTGCCGTGAAGCGGATTTTGACCGGACATGAGGAAAATATCGACAGTATTTCCACCTCGTATCAAGCGTTTACAACTCGGAACGGGCCTGTAATTTCGGTATTTGACTCTGCGCAAAGCACAAACCTGTTTCGCGTTAAACCCGATGAAACCCTGTGCAACACCTTCCTTGACGGGCGCTGCATTAACTTGATTGATGGCACATCCTATTACCGCGACAATAATCACCTGTCCGAAGCCGGTGCCCGGCTGATTGCGCCTTCTATTCTGGTTCAGGTCCAGCGCGCCCGTGCGAATAAAACAGTTACTTCAAATCAATAGAACATCAGCCGGCAACAAAACCACGCTGATCCTCGCGCCCCATTGCAATCAGGACCGGATCGTCAGCCTGCCGCCTCTGGAAGGCTGCTTTGCTATCCATCCCGTCCCAGTCAATCGCGATCAGGGATTGTGCAATCGCACCGCCCAGCGTTGCCCCCGGCCCCGTTACGATGAACGCATCCGGTGCAAATTCCCGCGCGGCCACCTGAATAGCATGGGTGAAATCATAGGTTTCAGTGACTTGCGCCCCAAGGGTATAGTCGCGCAACGCCTTCGCATCGGTGGCACGGGGCCACCAGATCGCCCCGCGCCCGTCAATCAGCGGGGTTTGCGGTGTGCCAAACAGATCCACCCCCAAACGCGCGCGCCCCTCGGCGGCAACCGGTTCTTGCAATGCGGTATGAAACGCCGCGTGGTTGGGCAGGCGCAACGGATAGCGGTCATAGGCGGGCACAGCGGCTTCGAACGCCTTTAACCCCGCCTCATTGCCCGCCAGCACCAGCATCCCACCCAGCCGGATCGACACCGCCAGCACGGCCCCGTCCCGCCCGTCGATATCCGCCACAAGCGTCAGCAATTCATCGCGCTTGCCGGGGATTTCCTGCCAGTTATCATCCACAAACGGATAGAGCGTTTGCCCGCCAATCAGATGTTCCTGCATCAGCATGCCCATGGTGTTGACCACCGCAAACCCTGCCATCGGGTCCAGCGCCCCGCCCGCTGCCAGCGCGGTATACCAGCCCATCGAATTGCCGGTGACAGCGACAATGTCGTAATCCGCCGAAATCGCCTGCGCATCCAGCAAAGACGCGGCATAAATCAAAGGCGAGGCATTGTCCCCGCGTGTATGCACCCGCGCCGAAAACTTCTCGGCCCCGTCCAGCGCCGAAACCGTTTCCTGCCCTTGCGCTGTGCGGTAAGCGTCAAATTCACCCAGCAAGGCAGGTGAACCAAAGTGCCGCGCGATATAGCCCAGTTCCGGCGCATTATAGGTGCCACGACCGGGGCAGATCAGAACCGCTGTTTTCCTCATTTCGTGCCCTCCAGCAATTCAAGCGCCACTTGCGCGATGCCCTCTGCCGTGGGCAAGGTCGCGCCATAGGCCGGCCCCGTGGCGATAAAGCAATCCGTCGCCGTGACCCGCGCGATATTTTCGCGGCCTGCCTCGGTAAACATCGCCATCAAACCTTCGGACTGGCTACCGGTTTCGCGGCACTCGTCTACGATCAGCACCGACCCGCAAGCCTTTGTTTGTTTTAACAATTCCTCTTTCGGCAGCGGAGCCAGCCAGCGCATGTCGATCACCCGCAGCTTTACCCCTTTGCCCTTCAACACCTTCGCCGCCTGTTGCGACAGGTAAAACCCGTTACCATAGGTCACAATCGCCAGATCCGTGCCCCGCCCTGACACGCCAACCTGCCCCAGCGGGATGCGTTTGTCGGGCGACGGGTAAAGGTGCATCCAGCCCTTGTCGCCCTCGCCATGCAAATCCCGCATCGGATAGAGCGCAATCGGTTCAAGGAACACCACCACCCGCTGTTCCTCGCGCGCCAACCGCACAGCTTCGCGCAACATCATCGCCGCATCCGCGCCGTTGGACGGGCAGGCAATGATCACACCGGGAATATCGCGCAGCACGGCCAGCGAATTGTCATTGTGGAAATGCCCGCCAAAACCGCGCTGATAGCCCAGCCCTGCAATTCGAAGTACCATCGGGTTGGTATATTGACCGTTCGAGAAAAACGGCAATGTTGCCGCCTCGCCCCTGATCTGGTCTTCGGCGTTGTGCAGATAGGCCAGAAACTGGATTTCCGGCACCGGAATGAAACCGTTATGCGCCATGCCAATGGCCAGTCCAAGGATGGATTGTTCGTCCAGCAGCGTATCGATCACCCGATCCGCGCCAAAGCGGGTTTTCAGCTTTTGCGTCACGCCATAAACCCCGCCTTTGCGCCCCACATCCTCGCCCATCACCGCGATTTCGCCGTGTTCCAGCATCAGATCGGTCAGCGCCCAGTTGATCAGCCGGTTCATCGCCTGTGGCTCGTCCATCGCCCGCATGTCGCTGCCAAACACCTTGGCGCGATCCTTTGGCGACGGGCCGTTGGTCGGGGCGCAGTCCCGTTTGGGCGGGATCAAGGACGCCACCACGTCGGAGGCGGTTTTCAGATGCGGGCGCTTGACCGCACGGGCGGCAACGCGAGTGCAGCGGGCTTCGGTTTCGCGATAAATATCAAGGGCTTCGTCGCGGGAACAGGCGCCCGTCTCTTGCAATATACGCACGCTATGCAACAGCGGATCATTCGCCTCATCCGCCGCAATCGCCTGTTTGGCGCGATAGGTGGCTTCCACATCCGACCCCGCATGACCATAAAGCCGCACGGTTTTCACATGCAAAAACGCCGGTTTGCGGTGGCGGCGCACATAATCGGCAGCCTGTGTCGCAACGCGATGCGTTTCGACCATATCCAGCCCGTCGCAATGGAAATAGCGCATCCCCGGCCGGTGCATGAAATTCGCCGCCACCCAGCCCTGCGGCGTGGGGGTGGAAATGCCGATTCCGTTGTCCTCGCAGACGAAAAGCATGGGCATGGGCACCGATTGGAAACTGGTCCAGCAGGCGGTGTTGAACGCCCCTTGCGCGGTGGAATGGTTCGAGGACGCATCGCCAAACGACGCCATCACAATCGCGTCCTCGGGCAATACTCGGTGTTCGGGTTCGTGACGGCGGGCAAGCCCGATGGAATAGGCTGCGCCCACGGCTTTGGGCAGATGGCTGGCGATGGTCGAGGTTTGCGGCGGGATGTAAAGTGCCTTAGATCCCAATACCTTGTGCCGCCCGCCCGAGGTGGGATCATCGGATGAAGCCGCGAAACTCAGCAACATATCCCAGGCAATATTCTGCCCCGGCACCTGCTGGCTGCGCTGTATCTGGAACGCCGCATCGCGGTAGTGCAGGAAGGCCATATCGGTGGGCCGCAAGGCCTCGGCCACCGCTGCCATGCCCTCGTGCCCGCTGGAACCGATGGTGTAAAACCCCTGCCCCGCCTTTTGCATCATCCGGCTGGTGCGATCCAGTTGGCGCGACAACACCTGACTGCGGAACAGCTCGACCAGTTTGGTGTTTGGCAGGTCGGTGACAACCGGCGCCCCCTGCGGCAAATCATTGGCCGCCACCCGATCCAGAAAATTCTGATGAACAATTGCTGCGCGATCCATATCGTCCCCGTATTGCCGGAATCACCCCTGTTTCGCCCACTCTGGCCTGTTTTCCGTCATAACACCACTTGCCATTCTACCGGAAATCCCTGCATAATCGACGTTATGACGGAAAGATCATCAAAATGGCTGAAGGACGATCTGGACCGGCGGATTGTGCGGGAATTGCAGCGCAACGCGCGGGAATCCACCACCAATATCGCCGCCCGCCTGAATGTGGCGCGCTCTACCGTGCATGAACGCATTATGCGGATGGAAAAGGACGGGGTGATTGCCGGCTATTCCGTTGTCTTAAGTAAAAACCCGTCCGAGGAAAGCATCCAAGTCCTTGTTTTAATGGAAGTTAAGCAGCAGGAAACCCGCAAAATCCTGCGTCGCCTTGGCCAATATGCGGAAATCCGCCTGTGCCTGTCGATCAACGGCGAATTTGATCTGTTCCTAAGCATCGAAGCCCCGCGGATCGAGGATCTGGACGTGGTTGTCGATGAAATCGCCGAAATACCGGGGGTGATGCGCACCAAGACGTTTGTGGTGTTCGGCCGCCGCTTTGATCGCGGATATAATGAAACTGCACAGCGGATTGCGGCGCAGTTCATGGATGTGAACACACAAACTGACGGTTAATCCGCCTATTTGTCGGCATCCAACCACTTTCCCGCCGGTTTTATCCCTGCCTTTCCCCATCGACACCCTCCACATTTACCTAAACAGGCAAAACAGGAGAAATGCCCATGTGGAAGGTATGCATCATCGGTGGCGGTAAAATCGGCCAGACCATCGCCGCGTTTTTGGCGGAATCACCGAATTACAGCGTGACCGTCGCCGATCGTGATCTGGAGGCGCTGAAAGCCATCGACATGCCCGATGTGGCCATCACCCAGATGGACGCAGGCGACGCGGATGCCGTTGCGGCGGCGCTGGACGGGTTTGATGCGGTGATTTCCGCCGCTCCGTTTTTCCTGACCCCCACCATCGCAGCGGGTGCCAAACGCGCCGGTGCGCATTATTTCGATCTGACCGAGGACGTGGCCTCGACCAACGCCGTGCGCGAACTTGCCGAGGGGGCCAACACCGTGTTCATGCCGCAATGCGGCCTTGCGCCAGGTTTCGTGGGCATCGCGGGCGCACATCTGGCGGCGGAGTTTGACGAAATCGACACGCTCAGCTTGCGGGTCGGGGCGCTACCGCTCTACCCGACCAACGCGCTGAAATATAATCTGACGTGGTCAACCGACGGGTTGATCAACGAATATTGCAACCCCTGCGATGCGCTTGTGGATGGCAAGCTGGTGAAAACCGCGCCGCTGGAAGATCTGGAAATCCTGTCGGTGGACGGGGTGGATTACGAGTGTTTCAACACCTCGGGCGGCCTTGGCACTTTGGCCGAAAAATTACAGGGCAAGGCGCGGTCGGTATCCTATCGCACCATCCGCTATCCGGGCCATCGCGACATCATCAAACTGATGCTGCATGATCTGGGCCTGATCCGCAAACGCGATGTGATGAAGGACATTTTTGAATCCGCCCTGCCCCGCACCGATCAGGACGTTGT
>WGBJ01000365.1 GCA_015494385.1 Marinosulfonomonas sp. | reverse complement strand
GACATACCCGACCACCGCTTGCGGCTGATATTCACTTGCTGCCACCCCGCGCTGGAAGAGAAAAGCCGCGTTGCCCTGACCCTGCGCACTCTTGGCGGGCTGACCACCGAGGAAATCGCCCGCGCCTATCTGGATAAACCGACAACCATGGGTCAGCGGCTGGCCCGTGCACGCAGCAAAATCAGCAAGGCCGGGATACCGTTTGAAATACCGGATGGCGAGGCGCTGGACGAGCGGATCAATTCCGTTTTGTCGGTGATCTATCTGATTTTCAACGAAGGCTATGCTGCCAGCAGCGGCGATGCCCCGATCCGGATCGATCTGTGCGACGAGGCGGTTTTTCTGGCACGCCTGATGGTGCAGCTATGTCCCGAAGCGCCCGAAGTTGCGGGGCTGTTGGCGCTGATCCTGTTGACCCATTCCCGCAGTAATGCACGGTATCGGGACGGGGCCTATGTGCCGCTGGATGAACAGGACCGCAATCTGTGGGATCAAAAGCGGATTAAGGAAGGCCAATCCATACTGGAAGCGGCGCTGAAACGGGGGCAGGTGGGGCCATACCAGTTGCAGGCCGCCATTACCGCATTGCATTGCGAGGCCGCAAGCGCCAAAGAAACCGACTGGCCGCAGATCGCTGCCCTTTATCGCCTGATGGAACAGATCGCCCCAAGCGATATTGTGCGGCTTAATCTGGCGGTGGCGGTTTCTTATGCGGACGGGGTAGAACCAGCATTAGAGATGCTCAAACCATTGGCCCAAAGGTTGGAGAACTACCAACCCTATCACGCAGCACGGGCAGATATGCTGCGCCGTTTGGGACGGCGAGGGGAAGCAAAACAATCATATAAACGGGCGCTGGCATTGACCAATGCCAACTCAGACAAAACCTTCTTGCAGCGGCAAATGCAGAAATGACGGCACCTTGGATTTGCAAGTCCCCGTTTCTTTTACTGTGCGGCTTCATACATCCCGACAGCCTGATTCATATAGTCCAGCACCAATTCCATTTGTTCAGCAACAACCTGCCGGTGACCGCAACAAGGTTGAGCAACGTTAAGAGTCCGATCGAAAATGGCCGAAGGCACCCGCCATTCTGCTTTTACCTGCCCCAGCATGGCCGAGGTTTCTGCGTTCGGCGGGGCAATAACCAAGCCGGTCATGCCCGTTGTCAGCGCATCAAGGGTGGTCGAAAACAGATGAATGGTACCAACCAGCTTCTCGCTGTTTTGTTCGGCATCAATGTCAGATGCGATTAAACAGAATTCTTTTGCGGCTTTTTGCGACAACATGCGCTGCCGACCGGCCACATCAATTGTGATGGATTGGATCAATGGCAGATCTTCAAGCAGCGTGCCGTATTCGGTGGCTATCGTGTTTACTGCCCCGTTCATATCTTTTAGCAAGGCAAGCCCTGCGGCATCCATTTTTGCAATTTGGGTTCCGCCTATCGTGGATGTGGCGAGAACCTCTTGAACATAAGGGGCAAAGTCGGCCCACTTTTGATCGACGAGCGCAAGCTTATCCAGGATCGCCGGTGAGGTTTCGGCCCTTAATCCTGTGTCACCGCTTCCAGATACAAGCGCTTTGTGGCTGGTCGTAAACAAGTCAAATGCGTCTTTTAGCATTGCCATATGCGCATCTACATTCACGCCGCTATGGATAAAACAGGCGGCTTTGCTCATGCGTTGGGACAGCATTCGTTGACGACCGGCAATATTGACGCGATGTTTTGCCTCCATAACCGTCGACGTTTGGGCGTAGGTTGTGGTTGGAATTGTCTGAACAAGAACAATGCTACAGGTTAGTACAAGAGCCGCGGGGGGGAGGAAATGGAAATTCATATAAATGGGCCTTTCAATTACTGGTTACAGCACGTCGCTCTGCGGTTTAAAAAACACGTTCACGACACTTTAGTTATTATGCCATAATCAAGCCGGCTTGCCCATTAGCCCTTTTAGACAGTAAACCGGATTGCCAAAAAAAAGGCCGAGCTAAAAAGCTCGGCCGAAGTCCAACAGGGAGGTATGAAACCAGCAAGAGTTGCCTCGATTGCTGTCTTCATGATGGGTATTTAGGTCTGCTGGCCGTTGCTTTCAAGAGATATGGGCGAAAACCCGCTATGCATTGCGTGCATAGCTTAGTTTGCAGCCTCGGCACGCATCCGTTTGCGCCGTGCAATGATTTCCTCGGTTACGAAATCACGGAATGCTGCGATGCGTTTGGAATGGCGCAATTCCTCGGGATAGGCAAGGAAAACAGGGATGTCGTTTGACTCCATGTCGGGCAAAACCCGCACCAGGTTGGGGAAGTCTTCGGTCACATAATCGGGCAGCACCCCGATTCCAAGGTTGCTGAGCAACCCTTGCAGCACACCGAAGTAGTTGTTCACGGTCAGCAAAGAGCGCACATTATAGGTCAGCAGTTGTTGTGTGAATATCGCGCTGGCGCTGACCTGTGTGGCGGTGGTGCTTTGGCAAATCAGCCGGTGGTCTTTCAGGTCTTCAGGGGAGTCAGGATTGCCATGCTCGTTCAGATAGTCCTGCGTTGCATACAGGCGCATGTTTACGCTCATCAGCCGTTTGCGGATCAGGTCGGCCTGTGACGGCTCTTTCATACGGATGGCCACATCGGCCTCGCGCATGGGCAGGTCCAGCACGCGTTCCTTCAGGATCAGGTCGATGCGCAGGTCGGGGTAGTTTTCGTATAGCTGCGACAGGCGCGGGGCCAGCCATAACAGGCCGAACCCCATGGTGGTGGTGACGCGCAATTCGCCGAATACCTCGTCGGCGCTGTCGCGGATGCGGGCGGTTGCGGCCTCGAGCCGTTGATCCATCGACCTTGTGGCATCAAACAGCAATTCGCCCTGTTCGGTCAGAATCAGTCCGCGGGCATGGCGATGGAACAGGGTGGCGTTCAGGCTTTCTTCAAGCGCGCGAATTTGCCGGCTGACAGCAGATTGGGACAAATGCAGGACTTCTCCTGCATGGGTCAGGCTGCCTGCATCGGCCACCGCGTGAAATATTCTTAGCTTGTCCCAGTCCATAACGTCCCAACTATTACTGATAATGCCGGATTTTGAAACGGAATTATCCACGGAACCATCAGGAAAGGAAAGTGCAAACCATCACTATTTTTTGCTTGGTAGGTCAAAGTTTATGACCTATTGTTGTGCTATACTGCGTCTAAGGGGAGAAGCCGCACGATGACCGCTCAAAACATCAGCCTGAATGATCGCTACGATCTGGATAAATCGCCTGTTCTGTTAAATGGCACACAGGCGCTGGTGCGGCTGATGCTGATGCAGCAGGCGCGGGACAGGGCGGCAGGGCTGAACACGGCGGGCTATTGCACCGGATATCGCGGCTCCCCTTTGGGGGCGGTGGATATGCAGATGCAGCGGGCGCAAAAGGTGCTTGAGGCGTCCAACATCACCTTTCAGCCCGGCATGAACGAGGATCTGGCGGCCACAGCGATCTGGGGCACGCAACAGGCCGAGCTGCGCGGCGAGGGCAAATATGACGGCGTGTTTTCGCTGTGGTATGGCAAAGGCCCGGGTGTGGACCGTTCAGGCGATGTGATGCGCCACGCCAATATGGCCGGCACCAGCCCGCATGGCGGGGTGCTGATGGCGATGGGCGATGACCACACCGGCGAAAGTTCCACCACCTTGCACCAATCCGACTGGGCGATGGTGGACGCCTACATGCCGATCGTATCGCCCGCCGGTGTGCAGGAAATTCTGGATTACGGGCTGTATGGCTGGGCGCTAAGCCGCTTTGCCGGTGTCTGGACCGGTTTGAAAGTGATGAAAGATACCATTGAAGTCACCAG
>WGBJ01000364.1 GCA_015494385.1 Marinosulfonomonas sp. | reverse complement strand
GGGCTGCAGGGTGTATTGCGCATCCTCGACCTTGACCAGCGGCTTGATTTCGGAATCCGCACCGGCATCGCCAACCCAGATGTTTTTCGGGTTGCGATCCAGATTCAGCGACAACGAGATTGTCAGGCAGCGGATCGAACAGGTCGCTTCCGATTTGTCATCCTCGTACTGGACCACGTGGCGTGTGTGGCTCCATTTGGTTGTGGACATGCCGCAATAGGCGCAGCGCTTGAATTTGGCCAGATCATCGGTCGATGGATCGGGATCTGTCACCAGATGGCCTGTCAGGCCGTGTTCGGCGGTCCAGACCCATGGCGGAACCATCTTCATTTGCGCATTGGCAGTGCCTGCTACAACAAGTCCACCAGCAAGCATCGAGGTTGTGCCCATCAAAAAGTTTCTACGTTCCATTTCAGTTTTCCTTTTGTCTTTCATATTTTTGATAACTGCCACACCAGCCCATTTGGAAAGAGGGGGTGGTATGCAGCCAGTTGTTTTGTTTTCTTATACAGAAAGACCAAAGGGCGGTGCGCGCACTGGCTGGTTTATGTAGCGCCCTTCAGGACGGGCGCAGCAGCTTTCTTCGACCCAGACCATATCGGTTGCATTGCTCAGGCCGGAAAAATCCAGCCCGGTCAAAGATGGTGCCAACAGGAACGGGGATGAGGCAATCAGGCAAAGCGGGCATTTCACCCATGTTTCACCTTCACCATCGGGACCATCCCCATTCGGGTAAATGATCTGGATGCCGTTCGGGGTGCAGATAACCATCGGGCCAAAAGGGAATTTGCCAGACGGGGCCGAAACGTGGCTGGAGGCCACCGTATCGGCAAAGGATGTATTGGTGCCGACAATCAGCAGGAGTTGGGACAATACCACGATACCGGCCACAAAGCTGTTCAGCCAGTAGCGGTGACAACGCCTGATATATGTCCGGCAACGGCCCAATATTCACCCCTTGCGATTCTTTGTCGGCATGGCCGGCAAGATTGGTCGCATGGTATTCCCGTGTGGCAAAACCGGCAACAGTTATCGTTGTATTGCTACAGCTTGTCGCGGGGCCGGATTTGACGCGGGCTACAGGCTCATTGAACGGCGAAACAGCGCAAGGCTGGCCCCGAAAAATGTCGCTCCCAGACCGGCCATCAGCGCCAGTTGCGGCCAGACGGTATCAATGCCGGCACCCCGGAATACCACCGCCTTGGCGAAGGCCAGAAAGTGGCGCGAGGGCAGGATATTGGTCAGTTTGCGCACGAGATCGGGCTGGCTTTCGATTGCGCCCATACCGCCGGACAGCATGATGATCGGGATGATCACCATGATCACCAGCAGCGCGAATTGCGCCATGCTGCGGGCCAATGTGCCCATCAACATGCCAATCGCCGCCGCCGCCGCCAGATAGGTCGCCGTGCCAAACAGCAACAGCGGGATCGAGCCGACCACCGGCACCTTCAACAGCCCCTGCACCACGAACATCAGCGACAGGGTAAAGGCCACCAGCACCACCACGATATTGGCGGATACCTTGGACAGGGCAATTTCGATCGGGGTCAGGGGCATTACCATCAGGTGTTCGATCGTGCCCATTTCCCGTTCCCGCAGCATGGCCGCCCCGGTCAGGGCGATGGTCAGCAGCGATAGCTGGTTCAGCAGGGATGACACCGATTTGAACCATACCGGATTGGCATTCGGGTTAAAGGCCTGCCGCAGGTCCAGTGTGATCGGCGGTTCGGGTCCCAGCGGGCTTCCGGCCAGAAAGGCGCGGGTTTCGGCCTGCAGGATATTGGCAATGTAATCGGTGCCGAGCTGGGCCTGCGATACAGCCGTGGCATCCACGTCCAGTTGCACCACGGGGGACAGGCCCCTGATCACGTCGGCCTCGAAATCCGGCGGGAAGTTCAGCACGAACATAATGCGTCCGGCATCCATTTCCGGCATTACCTGATCGGGCGTGATCATCACCGGCAGCTGGAACCACGGCGGCCCCAGGGCACCCGCCAGATGGCGGGTCAGGGTTGAATTGTCCTCGTCCAGAATGGCGATGGCGGCGTTATAGACGGTATCGCCCGCGCCGCTGGCTTCCAGCAGCACCGCCACCACAAAGGACCACATGATCAGGATCACCATCACCGGATCCCCCAGCACGCTTTTCAGCTCTTTGCCCGAAAGCCAGTAAATGTTTATCAGCCGCCGCATGATCATTTCTCCTGTTTGCGCAGGGCCAGCACCGCGATGCCGGTCAGGATGGGACCAAACAGGGCCAATCGGCCAATGTGGCCCGACAGTTCCGCCAGTCCCAGCCCCTTGGTGAACACGCCTACGCTGACGCCCATATACCATGTGGTCGGCCACAGCATGCCCATGACACGCGCGGCCCCTTCAAGCGAAGAAACCGGGGTGATCATGCCGGAAAACTGCAGGGTGGGCATGACCGACAGGATGGCCGCAGCAAAGACAGCGGTGACCTGTGTTTTGGCCAGTGTGGACACGATCAGCCCGTATCCCGTGGCCGCAATCGCATAAAGCAGCGCGCCAAATACCAGCGCCCAGGGGTCCCCCCGCAGAGGCACGCCCAGCACCGTGACCACCAACGCGGTCATGATGGCGAAATTCAGCAGGGTGATGCCGATATAGACCAGTTGCTTGCCCACCAGAAATTCGATCCGGCTGGTGGGGGTCACATAGAAATTGGTGATGGTGCCGATTTCCTTTTCCCGCGCCACGCTGACGGCCATCAGGATGGCCGGAAACAGCAGCAACAACAGCGGCGGGATGGATGGGCCGATGGCCGGCAGGCTCTCCATTGCCGGATTATAACGAAATCGCGGGGCCAGTTCGGCAGGCGGCTTGGCATCCGGACTGCTTGGAACCGCAATCACATCCAGCGACAGCGCCCCGTCGAACCCTTGCGCCAACACACTGCTATGTGCACCGCTGACGTAACTTTCCACCGTACCGGCCCGCTGTGTATCGGTGCCGTCGATCAGTGCCGCAACCCGCGCAGTTTCCCCGCGCCGCAGGTTGCGCCCGAAATCGGGCGGAATTTGTAGTGACAGGGCCAGTTCGCCGCTTTTCATG
>WGBJ01000363.1 GCA_015494385.1 Marinosulfonomonas sp. | reverse complement strand
TTGCTGATGTTTCTGTTCGACATCTCGCAACTGGCACTGCTGCTGTTTCTGACCGGCGGATTACACAACCCGTTTTCCCTGCTGATCCTTGTACCTGTGGCGATTTCCGCCTCGATCCTTCAGGCCCGCCCGACAATCATTCTGGGCCTTGTCACCATCGCCTTTACCACGCTGATCGGTTTCTATCACATCCCGCTGCGCACCGGTGACGGCACTGTGCTGGTTATGCCCGATGTGTTCATCTTCGGTTTTTGGGCTGCCATCATCATCGGCACCGTTTTTCTGGGCCTTTACGAACGCCGCGTGACCGCCGAGATTGACTCGATGTCCGACGCCCTGCTGGCCACGCAAATGGCCCTGTCCCGCGAACAGAAACTGACCGATTTGGGCGGCGTGGTTGCGGCTGCCGCGCATGAACTGGGCACACCGCTGGCCACGATCAAACTGGTCAGCACCGAATTGATTGACGATCTGGCCGACATGCCCCAGCAAAAAGAAGACGTAGAGCTGATCCGCGATCAAACCGACCGTTGCCGTGATATCCTGCGCTCTATGGGCCAGATCGGCAAAGACGATCTGCACTTGCGTTACGCCCCCCTCTCTGCAGTGGTGGAAGAGGCAGCCGCCCCGCATATGAACCGCGGCAAGCCCGTCATCATAACTATTCTACCGGACGAAGGCACCGCCCCGGGCGGACAACCCGAGGTTCGACGCCAACCCGAGATCATCCACGGGCTGCGCAATCTGATCCAGAACGCAGTGGATTTCGCCAATACACACGTCTGGGTCGACATCAAATGGAGCGACAGCCGCATAGCCGTTAAAATCATCGACGATGGCAGCGGTTTCCCCCCGCACCTGATCCGGCGTATTGGCGACCCTTTCGTCCACAACCGCCGCCCCGCCACAAACCAGCATAAACGCCCGGGTTACGAGGGCATGGGGCTGGGCCTGTTCATTGCCAAAACCCTGCTGGAACGATCCGGCGCGGACCTTAGTTTTGCCAACGGTTGTGATCCGTTCCTCAGCAAAAGCGAACGCCCCGAACGCTGTGGTGCGATTGTGCAGGTGGTCTGGCCGCGCCCCGTGATCAGCCGCAGCAAATCGCAGGCCAAACGCGATGTCGGGGAAAACCAGCCTATGCAGGTCTGATTTTCTGGCTAACCTTAACCGGCCATTAACCATTTTAAGCTCTAGCTGTCCGCAGGATACAACCACAACGGGCAGGTAAATGCACGGCTTTGAACCAACCGCTTTCGGACTGATCATTGCAACGTCTATCGTTGCTGCGGGTTTTACCTATTGGTTCCTGTCGCGTGGAATGTCAAAACACACCCGATCCCCCATTACTGCCTTGCCGGAAAACGAAACTGTCTATCTGTTTGACGACACCACATTGATCGACGCCTCGCCCAACGCACGAAAACATTTGCCCCGCCAAACCGGTGACGAAACAGACTGGCAACGGTTTATCACCGCCTTCTCACCACGGTTTTCAACACTTGCAAATGACCTAAGGACACTTGCTGAATCCGGATCACTGACCATCCTGCCCGATGATCCGGATGATCAAATCCGCATCAATGCCGAATGGCAGGATGGTTTTGCCCGCCTTAGCGTTTCCGAAACCACCCCCGCCAAACCGGTAATTGATCCGGTCAACCTGTCCGCACTTGAATCCGAACTGGAAACCCTGCGCAACACAGCCAAACTGGCCCCCTATCTGGTCTGGAAGGAAACCCGTGACGGGAATATCAACTGGGCCAACACCGCCTATCTGGATCTGGTTACAACACTGCATCCAAAGTCTGCTAAAAATTGGCCACCCAAACACCTTTTCGGCCATCTGGCAAAAACCGCCGCATCCCCGCAGCCGGAAATGAAACGGGTCTCGATCAAAGGCCAAAAACCGGACGAGGTGCTGTGGTTCGATCTGCTCTGCAAAAAGACCAACGGATCGACCCTTTGCTTTGCAACCCCTGCTGATGCAATCGTGCAGGCAGAAACTTCGCTTAATGGGTTTGTGCAAACCCTGACCAAAACCTTTGCCCACCTGTCAATCGGGCTGGCCGTGTTTGACAAGAACCGCCAGTTGGCGCTGTTCAATCCGGCCCTGACCGACCTGACCCGCCTGCCGATTGATTTTCTCAGCGCCCGACCCACGCTTTTTGCCTTCCTTGACCGTCTGCGCGAAAACCAGATGATGCCGGAACCCAAGGATTACAAAAGTTGGCGCCACCAGATGCTTGCACTGGAAGAGGCCGCCGCCGATGGCACCTACGAGGAAACATGGACATTGCCCGGCGGCCAAACCTACCGCGTCAACGGGCGACCGCATCCGGACGGGGCTGTGGCCCTGCTGTTTGAAGACATCAGCGCCGAAATATCCCTGACTCGCAATTTCCGCGAGGAACTGGAGGTCGGGCAGGCCGTTCTGGACGCGCTGGAGGACGCCGTGGTGGTGTTTTCCCAGACCGGCATGATCACCATATCCAACGCCGCCTATGCCAGCCTGTGGGGGGTCGACCCCGGCACATCCTTTGCCGAGATGAGCATCACCGACGCCACCCGCAGCTGGCAGGATATTTGCGATCCGACCCCGCTGTGGGGCCACCTGCGCGATTTCGTCGGTGATCCGGATGACCGGCGCAACTGGTTCGGTGACGCCACGCTTGATGATGGCAGGCAGCTGGAATGCCAGATCAGCCCGCT
>WGBJ01000362.1 GCA_015494385.1 Marinosulfonomonas sp. | reverse complement strand
GCGCCTGCCACCGGGTCAGCCGCAGGCGGCGATTGATGCGCGCATCGGTATGGTGCACCAGCATTTCACGCTGGCCGAAAACCTGACCGCACTGGATAACATCCTGCTGGGGTCCGAAAGCCTGCTGTCCCTGCGCCGCCACCGCCGCGCCGCGCGGGCCAAGATTGAAGGGTTGATGCAGGACTCGGGCCTGATTGCGCCGCTGGATGAAAAGATCGGCGCGCTCTCCGTTGGCGAACGCCAGCGGGTCGAGATTTTGAAAGCCCTGTTTCACGACGCCCGCGTGCTGGTTCTGGACGAACCCACTGCCGTGCTGACCCCGCAAGAGGCCGACAGCCTGTTCGTGTCCCTGCGCAAGATGGTCGACAAGGGGCTGTCGGTGATCTTCATTTCCCACAAACTGCACGAGGTTCTGGCCTTTTCCGACCGCATCGCCGTGCTGCGCCACGGCAAAAAGGTGGGCGAACTGATCACGGCCGAGGCCGATAAAAACCAGATTGCCACCCTGATGGTGGGCGAGGAAACAGCCCTGCCCGAACGCGAGCCCGGTGAAGTGGGTGATCCGGTGCTGGAGCTGAAATCTGTCACCGTGCGCCGCGAAAACACCCGCAATTCTCTGAACGATGTCTCGCTCTGTGTGCGGGCCGGTGAAATTGTCGGCGTGGCTGGTGTGTCCGGCAACGGCCAATCCGCGCTGGCACAGGTCATTTCAGGGTTGGAGCGCCCGGATCAGGGCAGCATCGCCGTGGCGGGCAAAGTGATGCCCGCGCCCACGCCCAAGGGCATGATCAAGGCCCATGTGGGCCGTATCCCCGAGGATCGGCACCATGACGGCGTGGTCGGCAGTATGACTGTGGCGGAAAACCTGATTATTGAACGGCTGGATGCGCCCGATGTGCAGATACACGGGTTTCTGCGCAAGAAACGGATTGCCGAACATGCGAAGGAACTTGTGCAGGCCTATGACGTGCGCGGCCCCGGCATTGACGCCCGTGCGGCGCTGTTGTCGGGTGGTAATATCCAGAAACTCATTCTGGCGCGGGTGCTGGAGCAGGAACCGCTGGTGATCCTTGCCAACCAGCCCACGCGCGGGCTGGATTTCGGTGCGGCGGGCGAGGTGGCGCGCCGGTTGATGGAGGCCCGCAAACGCGGGGCAGGTGTGGTGCTGATTTCCGAGGATCTGGACGAGGTTTTAAGCCTTGCCGACCGGATCGTGGTGATGCACGACGGGCAGTTGATCGAGGCTAACACGCGCGATCGGGCGGCAATCGGATTGTTAATGGCGGGGCAGGCGGCATGATGGTGATCGAGCCACGGGGCAATATTTCGCGCGGGGTGCAGATGGCCATTCCGGTGATCGCGGCATTGGTGGCGCTGGGCTTGGCGGCCTTGCCGCTTGCCTTTGCGGGCGCCCCTGTTCTGGAAGCCTATAAGCAGATGTTCATCGGTGTTTTCGGTTCGGTGTTTTCCTTTACCGAAATGCTGACCCGCGCCACGCCGTTGATCTTTACCGGTCTGGCGGCGGCACTGGCCTTCAAGGCGCGGCTGTGGAACATCGGGGCCGAAGGGCAGCTATATCTTGGCGCGATGGGGGCGGTTGCGGTTGGCACTGGCCTGATTGACGGGCCGGCAGTGCTGATGATCCCGCTGGTGATGATCGCAGGGGCGGCTGCCGGTGCGGCGGGGATGCTTGGCCCTGCGATCCTGAAAACCCGTTTTGGCGCGGACGAGGTGGTGACCTCGCTTTTGTTGAATTTCATCATCTTGATCTTTGTGCAGATGATGCTGGAAGGGCCGTTGAAAGACCCGATGAGCATGGGCTGGCCACAGTCCGAACCCATTCTGGACAACGCCGCCCTGCCGCAACTGATCCCGCGGATGCGTATCCATGCGGGGCTGATCGTGGCGCTGGTGGCGGCGGTGATTGCGCAGATTGCGCTGACCAAAACCACATGGGGTTTCAAAATCCGCGCGGTGGGGGAAAACGCCGCCGCCGCGCGTCACGCCGGTATCAACGTGAACCGCACCCTGTTGGGGGTGGCCTGCATTTCCGGTGCTTTGGCCGGATTGGCGGGGGTCAGCGAAGTTGCGGGGCTGAAAGGATACCTGACCACTGACCTGTCCCCCGGATACGGCTATTCCGGCATCGTGGTGGCGATGCTGGCGGGGCTGTCGCCTGTCGGTGTGGTGATCGCCGCGCTTTATGTCGCCAGCGTGTTCGTCGGGGCCGACAGCATGAGCCGCGCCATGGGGGTGTCCAGTTTTCTGGCCGATCTGGTGGTGTCGATGTCGCTGATCTCGGTGCTGGTGGGCGGGTTTTTTGCCCGTTACCGCATCCGGTTTACGGGCAAAGCGGGGGCAGGCCAATGATGGACATGCTGCAAATCTTCTTGAACGAGAACTTCTGGGTCGCCTCCTTACGCATTGCCACCCCGCTGATCTTTGGCGTGCTGGGCGCATTGCTGTGCGAACGCGCAGGCGTGCTGAATCTGGGGATCGAGGGCATCTTTGTGGTCGGCGCCATGGTTGGCTGGATGTCGGTTTATGCTGGTGCGCCGTTGTGGCTGGGGGTTATTGCCGCTGCCGCTGCGGGGGGGCTGTTTGGTCTGTTCCACGCCATTCTGACCGTGCCGCTGGGCCTGTCGCAACATGTGTCGGGGCTGGGAATAACGCTGTTTGCCACATCGGCGGCGTCCTTCCTCTATCGCACCATCCTGCCCGATGTATCCTCGCCACCGCGCATCACCGCCTTTCAGCCGATGGATGTGCCGATCCTGTCTGATATCCCCTTCCTTGGCCCCGTGGTGTTCCAGCAAACCGCCATGACGTGGCTGGCGCTGATCATGGTCGGCGTGGTCTGGTGGGTGATCAACCGCACGCCACTGGGTGTGGCGCTGCAAGCGGTGGGGGACAACCCCGATGCGGTGAATGCGCAGGGGCTGTCGGTGTACAAGCTGCGCATCGGTGCGGTGGTGGCCGGATCGGCCCTGATGGCGCTGGGCGGGGCGTTCCTGACCATGTCGGCGTTTGACGCGTTCTTCTTTGGTATGGTAAACGGGCGGGGTTGGATTTGTATTGCCTTGGTCATTTTTGCCAGTTGGCGACCGGGCAAGGCGCTGTTGGGCGCATTGTTATTTGGTATGTTCGACGCTTTTCAGGTGCGCCTGCAAACCGAGGCGGGCGCGATTGTGCCTTCGCAGATATTCCTGATGGCGCCCTATGTTTTGTCGATTATCGCGCTGGTCATCGTTGCCAGAAAAGCCGAATACCCCCGCGCCCTGCTGCATCCGTGGTTCAAGGGCCACCGTTAGGAGAAATACCCCATGCGATTTGACCTGCTTGTCACCAACGCCACCCTGCCGGATGGCCGCAAGGGACATTGCATCGCCTGCAAGGATGGCAAAATCGTTGCGATTGAACGCAACATCAAGGCCGAGTCCGACACGGTGCTGGATGCGGAATCGCAACTGGTGTGCCCGCCCTTTGTGGACCCGCATTTCCATATGGACGCAACACTTTCGCTGGGGCGGCCACGGATGAATACCTCGGGTACCTTGCTGGAAGGGATCGCGCTGTGGGGCGAGTTGAAACCGCAGCAAACGGTGGACGAGATCATCGAGCGCGCCTTGCGCTATTGCGATCTGGCCGTGGCGATGGGGATTGGCGCGATCCGCAGCCATGTGGACATCTGCGATGATGATCTGAAGGGCGTGGATGCGCTGATCGAGGTTCGGGCGCAGGTTGCGCCCTATCTGGATCTGCAACTGGTTGCCTTTCCGCAGGATGGTGTTTTGCGTGATCCCAAGGCGATGGAAAACCTGACCCGCGCGCTGGATCGCGGGGTCGATGTGGTGGGCGGCATCCCGCATTTTGAGCGCACCATGCAGGACGGGGCCGCCTCCGTGCGTCTGCTGTGTGAAATTGCTGAAAAGCGCGGGCTGATGGTGGACATGCATTGCGACGAAAGCGATGACCCCCTCAGCCGCCATGTGGAAACGCTGGCCTATGAAACCACACGGCTGGGCTTGCAGGGGCGGGTGGCCGGATCGCACCTGACCTCGATGCATTCGATGGACAATTACTATGTCTCCAAACTGATCCCGCTGATGGCCGAGGCCGGATTGCACGCCATCCCCAACCCGCTGATCAACATCATGCTGCAGGGGCGGCACGACACCTACCCCAAACGTCGCGGGCAAACACGGGTGCGCGAATTGCGCGATGCCGGGATCACGGTTGGCTTTGGCTCGGACTGTGTGATGGACCCGTGGTATTCGCTGGGCAAGGCCGACATGCTGGATGTTGCGTTCATGGGCTTGCATGTGGGGCAGTTGTCGTCCCGCGCCGATATGCGCTGGTGTTTTGATGCGGTGACGGTGAATTCCGCCACGATCATGGGGCTTGAGGGCTACGGGCTTGAGGTGGGCTGTGACGCCAACTTCATCCGCCTTCAGGCCGATGATCCGATCGAGGCGATCCGTCTGCGGGCGCACCGGCTGAATACCGTGCGCGGTGGCAAGATTATCGCCAGCGCCCCTTGTGTGGAACATGTTCTGGATATGTCGGGCCGGCCACTGACGCTGGAAGCGTCGAATTACGCACCGAACGGCCGTTCCGGATAATGCACATGCGCCAGATACAGCCCCTGCGGCGGGCTGACCGGACCACAGGCGGTGCGGTCGCGCGCCTCTAGCGCGTCGCGCACATCTTCCGGTTCCCATGCGCCGGCGCCGACCCGTTCCAGCGTGCCAACGAAACTGCGCACCTGATTGTGCAGAAAACTGCGGGCGCGCACATGGAAGCGGAATTCGCAGCCATGCGGGTAATCAACCTGCTCAATGCGCAATTCGTCCAGCGTTTTGACGGGGGATTGGGCCTGACATCCGGCGGAACGGAAGGTGGTGAAATCATGCTGTCCCAGCAGATAATCCGCGCCCCGTTGCATTGCCGCCAGATCCAGCGGGTGTCTAACCTGCCACACCAGCCCCCTGTCATGCACCAATGGCGCACGGCGGCTGACCAGCCGGAACAGATAGCGCCGCTCGCGGGCGGAAAAGCGGGCGTGGAAGTCATCCGGTACCGCTGCCACATCGACAATCGCTACCGGGTTGGGTTTTAGGTGGTAATTCAGCGCTTCCATCAGGCGGAACGGATCCCACTCCTTGACCATATCGCAATGGGCGACCTGTCCGGTCGCATGAACACCGGTATCGGTACGCCCTGCCGCCTGAATGCCATCAAAATCCGGTTGCAGCTTGCGCAAGGCATCCTCGACAGCCAATTGCACCGTCGGCAAGCCCTTTTGGCGTTGCCATCCAGAAAACGGCGCGCCGTTGTATTCTATTTTCAAAGCATAACGTGGCATGGCTCTTGGGTAGCGTGACAGGCGCGAATTGGCAATCGGGCTTGGCTTCTTCTTGCCGTAAATACCTGCGCCGCAGGCAAGAAAACTTTTATGCCTGCGGCGCGGATATTTATGGAACAAAGATGGGGCCTAGGCAGCGGGGGTTCGGACGCCTATCTTATGGGCAAAGCAAGGGGAAGATTTTTGCGGATTTCCGAGGTGGTAAGCGGTTTGACGGGGGGCTGGATTGGCTCTGAAGTGACGGTGCGGCTGGGGGTCACGGGCCTGAGCCGTGCGGGCAAGACGGTGTTTATCACATCCCTTGTGGCCAATCTGCTGGATCGCGGGCGGATGCCGCAATTGCTGGGCGCGGCCTCGGGGGCGGTGCAGGCGGCCTATTTGCAGCCGCAGCCGGATGATACCGTGCCGCGGTTTGAATATGAAACGCATCTGGCAGCACTGACGGCGGATCAGCCCCATTGGCCGCAAAGCACCCGCAATGTTTCGCAACTGCGGGTGTCGCTGAAGGTGCAGCCGACGGGGTTGCTGGGCAACCTGTCCGGCCCGCGTGTGGTGCATCTGGATATTGTCGACTACCCCGGTGAATGGCTGCTGGACCTTGGCTTGCTGGATAAATCTTATGCCGAATGGTCCGCCGCTGTGCTGGAGGTGATCAAGGCGCGCGAGTGTGCGGCGGAATTTTTGGCGCAGGAGGTCGATCCCGCAGCCCCGTTTGACGAAACACAGGCACAGGAACTGGCCGCCGTTTACACCACCTATCTGCACGCCGCCCGCGAGGCGGGGTTTTCCGACTGCACGCCGGGGCGGTTCCTGCTGCCCGGCGAAATGGAAGGCTCGCCGGTGTTGACATTCGCCCCGATCCCGCAGCCCGACAGCCCCAAACGCGGCTCGATGTGGCGCGAGATGGAGCGCCGCTATGAAGCCTACAAGAAACAGGTGGTGCAGCCGTTTTTCCGCGATCATTTCGCCAAGATCGACCGGCAGGTGGTGTTGCTTGACGCGCTGGGTGCCATTCACCGTGGCCCGCAGGCGGTCGAGGACATGCGCCGCGCGATGGGGGATGTTCTGAAGGCCTTTCGCCCCGGCAAGGTGGGGTTTCTGGCCTCGCTGTTCGGGGTGCATCGGGTCGAGCGCATCCTGTTTGCCGCCACCAAGGCGGATCATCTGCACCACCGCCAGCACCCGCGTCTGACCGCGATCATCACCGCCATGCTGCGCGATGCGCGGGATCGGGCTGATTTTTCCGGTGCGCTGACCTCGGCCATGTCGATTGCCGCCCTGCGCGCCACGGTCGAGGAAACGATCGAACATAACGGCAAGCGGCTGGACTGTGTGCGCGGTATCCTGCTGGACAGCGGCAAACAGGCCGCGTTTTACCCCGGTGAATTGCCCGATGATCCGGCAAAACTGTTGTCGCCTGCCCGTGAAGGGGCGCAGAAATGGCTGGGCGAGGATTATCAGATCATGAGCTTTGCACCGGCACCCCTGCACCTGAAACCGGGCGAGGGGCCGCCGCATATCCGGCTGGACAAGGCGGCGGAATTTCTGATCGGAGATTATTTGAGATGAGTGATAAATCAAACGGCCCTGTGCTGATCGAACTGGAAGAGGACACGTCCGACATCACCCCTGCCACCGCGCCGCCGGTGCCGGATGCCCCTGCGCCCACAGGGCAGGCAATGCAGACTCTGGTGCAGATCGCGGCGCGCAAACCGTCACGGCTGGCCCGCTGGTTCTGGTCATTGGTGGTGGCGCTGGGCGGGTTCGCCCTGTCGGTGGCCGCGTGGGATTTCGTCACCGGCATGATCGCACGCAATACATATCTGGGCTATCTGGCGCTGGGGCTGACGGTGTTGCTGTTGGCTGTGCTCACGGTCATGGCCCTGCGCGAGGCCCTGGGGTTTGCCCGCCTGAAACGGCTGGATCGGGTGCATCGGGCGGCGGGGGCGGCGCTGGCCTCGGGTGATCTGGAGGCTGCACGGGATGTGACGGACCGGCTGATGGCGCTCTATGCGGGCCGCGAGGATACCGACTGGGGGCGGGCAAATTTCAGAGAGCGCAAGGGCGATGTGTTTGACGCCGACGGCTTGCTGGCACTGGCGGAATCCGAGGTGATCGTACCGCTGGATGCGCAAGCGGTGAAAGAGATCGAGGCCGCCGCGCGGTCGGTGGCGACAGTAACGGCGATTGTGCCGCTGGCGCTGGCCGATGTGGCGGTGGCGTTGACGGCGAACCTGCGGATGATCCGCCGCATTGCCGAGGTTTACGGCGGGCGCTCCGGCGTGATCGGCAACTGGCGGCTGACCCGCAGCGTGCTGACCCATCTGGTCGCCACGGGGGCGGTTGCGGTGGGCGATGACCTGATCCATTCGATTGCCGGTGGCGGGGTGTTGTCGAAAATCTCGCGCCGGTTTGGCGAGGGGGTGATCAATGGTGCCCTGACCGCGCGGGTCGGGGTGGCGGCGATGGAAGTCTGCCGCCCGCTGCCGTTCATCAATGCCAAACGCCCCGCGGTGACGGGGCTGGTCAAGCGGGCGCTTGCGGGGTTGTTCGGGCGCGGATAGGTTGAGTCGATATACAATGGCAACAGCAGGAGGCCGGATCGGTTCGAGGTTACTTATCGGGTGGATGGTGGCGATCCGCATGAAAGAACAATTAATAATACAGCAACGGGACAATGAAATGCCGGACGAACAACAAATCTACAACCAAATCCGTGACCAGATTAAGTCAATCATGCCGGATGAAGCAAAAGTGTTTATTTTTCGAGTAAAGTTGTATCCCGGAAATACTACTTATACGAGTTATTGGTTCCGAAAGGACGGCCGCAAAGACTGGTTTGGATTCGATGATGTATACAATGATGTTAGCCATGAAATAAGAGAGCTTTGTGCACAGCTTCAAACCCTGCCGCGTTTCAAACGCTCGCCATTTACACATTGCGAAGGGCATTTGACGGATTCGGGGGAATTCAAAATGGAATTCGCCAATATCCCCATTGAGGATAACAACGAAGGCCTGTTCATGCGGCGGGTCAGTGATCTGACTTGGGAAGAGGCCGAGGCACACTATATCACCCGCGAAGTTTGGGAAAACCATGTGGCCAAATTCGGCGACGGGTTGGTGAAAACCCAAAGCACAGACCATCCGGTTCAGGATGATGCGATTGATGGGACGGGCGCACAGGATCAGGTGGCACAGGCCGAACCGACCGAGGATCAGCAGGTCTTTCAGGAGATCGGTAACTTGCTGGCAGGCATCATGCCGGATGAGGCCGTCGAAATCTATCTGTCCGGCATGTTCTTTCCTGCGGCGATGACACTAGACGGGCACTGGGTTTTGAAGGATGGAACCGAGGACTGGTTCGAAGATGATGCTGCGGACGAGGTGCTTTATAAAATCGCAAACCTGTGTCAGCGGTTGCAAGCCCTGTCCGCTGCTCAGGGCAAGCCGTTTACGCATTTTCAGATACGCCTGCGCGATGTGACCAATTTTGAAATGGAATCCGCAAATATCCCCGAGGAAGACAGCGCCCCCGGTCTGATCCTGCGCGGGATCAGTGATTTGTCGCAGGAAGAGGCCGAAGAAGGGGGTATCCCGCGTGAAAAATGGGAACACTGTGTGACCAAATTCGGACGTGCTGAAAAGCGGCATTTCATACGGCGCAATGACGAAAATCTATTGACCGAAGACCAGAAGATTTTTCGCGAGATTGGCAAGCGGCTCTGGTCTATCTTCCCAGAAGACGCCAACGAGATC